>NZ_JBEPBF010000070.1:0-51847 GCF_040298985.1 Streptomyces sp. NPDC001093
GCGAACCGGACCGCCTCACGGACATGGCGGACCCAGTACTCCGGGTCGGACAGGTCGTCGGTGACCAGAGCACCGGTCAGGGTCGACACGATCGGGACCGCAGGCGTGCCGTACTCCAACTCCGCTGCGATCGCCCGGAATTCGTCGAGCATCGGCTCCATCAGCGGGGAGTGGAAGGCGTGCGAGACCTTCAGACGGGTCGTCTTACGGCCTTCCGCCTCGAAGTGCGCCTTGATCCGCAGCGCCTCCGCCTCCACACCGGAAACCACCACTGCCTGCGGGCCGTTCACGGCCGCGATACCGACACCGTCCGCGAGCAGGGGACGGACCTCGTCCTCGGTCGCCTGCAGGGCGACCATCGCGCCGCCTTCCGGCAGCGCCTGCATCAGCCGGCCACGGGCCGTCACCAGCTTCGCCGCATCCGCCAGCGACAGCACCCCGGCCACATGCGCGGCGGCGAACTCACCGATCGAGTGACCGGCCAGGTAGTCGGGCTTGATGCCCCACGACTCCATCAGCCGGAACAACGCCACCTCGACCGCGAACAGAGCCGGCTGGGTGAACTCCGTACGGCTCAACCGCTCCGCGTCCTCACCCCACACGACCTCCCTGAGGGGAAGGTCGATCACATCCAGGACCGCGTCGAAAGCCTCGGCGAACACCGGGAACGCCTCGTACAGCTCCCGGCCCATCCCGACCCGCTGCGCCCCCTGACCCGTGAACAGGAACGCCGTACGACCAGCACCCCGCACACCCCCCTGCACCACACCCGCAGCCGACCGGCCCTCCACGAACGCGCTCAGACCCGCCAGCAACTCCTCCCGGTCCGTGCCGATCACCGCGAGGCGGCGGTCCATGGCGGCGCGGTCGGTGACCAGGGAGTGGGCGATGTCCAGGGCGCGCAGGGCGGGGTCGTTCGTCAGGTGTGTGCGCAGGCGCTCGGCCTGCCCGCGCAGGGCCTCGTCCGTCTTCGCGGACAGCACCCACGGCACGACGGGGAGGTCGTGCCCGGCGGACGGCTGCTCGGCGACGGCGGGTTCCGGGGCCTGTTCGATGATGACGTGGGCGTTGGTGCCGCTGATGCCGAAGGAGGAGATGCCCGCACGACGCGGACGCCCCGTCTCCGGCCACGGACGGGTCTCGGTCAGCAACCGGACGTTGCCCTCCGACCAGTCCACCTGGTGCGTCGGCTCATCGACGTGGAGGGTCCTGGGCAGCACACCGTGCCGGATCGCCTCGACCATCTTGATGATGCCCGACACACCCGCCGCCGCCTGCGTGTGCCCCATGTTCGACTTGATCGAACCCAGCCACAACGGCTGATCCTCCGGACGGTCCTTCCCGTACGTCGCCAGCAGCGCCTGCGCCTCGATCGGGTCACCCAGGGTCGTACCCGTACCGTGCGCCTCCACCGCGTCCACGTCGGTGGTGCTCAAGCCCGCCTGAGCCAGTGCCTGCCGGATGACCCGGCGCTGGGAGGGGCCGTTGGGGGCCGTGAGGCCGTTGCTGGCGCCGTCCTGGTTGAGGGCGGTGCCGCGGACCACGGCGAGGACGGGGTGGCCGTTGCGGCGGGCGTCGGACAGGCGCTCGACGAGCAGCATGCCCACACCCTCGCCCCACGCGGTGCCGTCCGTGGAGTCGGCGAACGACTTGCACCGGCCATCGGGAGCCAGCCCCCGCTGCCGGCTGAACTCCACGAACGCCTCCGGCGTCGCCATCACCGCCACACCACCGGCCAGCGCCAGCGAGCACTCCCCCGACCGCAACGCCTGCGCCGCGAGATGCAACGCCACCAATGACGACGAACAGGCCGTGTCGATGGTGACGGCCGGTCCCTCGAAACCGAAGACGTACGAGACGCGGCCGGAGGCGATGGCGCCGGTGCCGCTGTTGGCGGCGTAGTCGTGGTACATCATCCCGGCGAAGACACCGGTGGCCGAGCCCTTCAGCGTGGCCGGGTCGATGCCGGCCCGCTCGATCGCCTCCCAGGCGGTCTCCAGCAGCAGGCGCTGCTGCGGGTCCATGCCGAGGGCTTCGTTCGGGCTGATGCCGAAGAAGGCCGGGTCGAAGTCGGCGGCGTCGTGCAGGAAGCCGCCGTGCTTGACGTAGCTGGTGTTGGGACGCTCGGAGGCGGGGTCGTACAGCTCGTCGATGTTCCAGCCGCGGTTGGTCGGGAACTCCGACACCGCGTCCACCCCGTCGGCGACCAGCCGCCACAGGTCCTCCGGCGTCTCCACCCCGCCCGGGTAACGGCAGCTCATCCCGACGATGACGATCGGGTCGTCGTCGGTGCCGACGGTGGCGGGCAGGGCGGCCGGGGCGTCCGCGTCCTGGCCGGACAGTTCCTCCAGGAGGTGGCGGGCCACGTCGGCGGGGCTCGGGTAGTCGAAGACGAGGGTGGCGGGCAGCCGCAGACCGGTGTCGTCGTTCAGGCCGTTGCGCAGTTCGACGGCGGCCAGGGAGTCGACGCCGAGTTCCCGGAAGGCCCGCTGGGGGTCGACGGCCCCGGCGTCGGGGAAGCCGAGGACGACGGCGGCCCGGCTGAGGACCAGTTCGAGCAGGACCGTCAGGCGCTCCTCCTCCGGCAGCGAGGCGAGCCGGTGCTTGAGGGTGCCGGCCTCGGTCCTGGGCGTTCCGGCGCTGCGGCGGCGCCGGGTTGCGCCGGGCACCAGCGCGCGGAGCAGCGCGGGGGTGTCCTCGCCCTGGGAACGCAGCGCCGCCAGGTCGAACTTGACGGGGACCAGGGTGGGTTCGGTGCTGCGCTGGGCGGCGTCGAAGAGTGCGAGCCCCTCCTCGGGGGCGAGGGGGTGGATGCCGCCCTGGGAGATGCGGCCGCGCTCCGTCTCGTCGAGGGTGTCGGCCATGCCTCCGGCCCACAGGCCCCAGGCGAGGGACTTGGCGGGCAGGCCGTTGGCCTTGCGGTGCGCGGCGAGGGCGTCCAGGAAGGCGTTCGCGGCGGCGTAGTTGCCCTGGCCGGGGGCGCCCAGGGTGCCGGAGCCGGAGGAGAAGAGCACGAACGCGGTGAGGTTCTTGTCCGCGGTCAGCTCGTGCAGGTTCAGGGCCGCGTCCACCTTCGGACGCAGCACCCTGTCCACCCGCTCCGGGGTGAGGGAGGCGATCACACCGTCGTCCAGGACACCGGCCACATGCACGACCCCCGACAGGTCGACCCCGTCGAGGAGGGCTGCCAGTGTCTCGCGGTCGGCCGCGTCACAGGCGGCGACGGTGACCTCGGCGCCCAGGCCGGTCAGCTCCTCGATCAACTCCCGTGCCCCGGGCGCCTGTTCACCCCGGCGGCTGGTCAGCAGCAGTCTGCGGACGCCGTACTCGGTGACCAGGTGCCGGGCGAAGAGACGGCCCAGGGTGCCGGTCGCACCGGTCACGAGGACCGTGCCCTCGGCGGAGAAGGCCGGGGACTCGTCCGGTGCGAGCGGTGTGCGGGCCAGCCGGGCGCCGTGGGCCGTGCCGCCGCGCACCACGACCTGCGGTTCGCCGGTCGCCAGCGCCAGCGCGACGGCCGCGTCCGTGTCGGTGTCGGTGTCCGTGTCGGTGTCGACCAGGACGAAACGGTCGGGGTCCTCGGCCTGCGCCGAGCGGACCAGGCCCCAGACGGCGGCACCGGCCAGGTCGGAGACGTCCTCACCCGGCAACGCGACCGCACCCCGCGTGAGGAACACCAGCCGGCCCTCGGCGGACTGCAGCCGGCCGAGCGCCTCGTGGACCGCGGAACGCACCGCCTGCGCGTCGGTCCCCGGAACACCGGTGACGACCGTGACGGGCTCCTGGCCGCCGGACGGGGCGGCCGGGAGCGGGATCCACTCGACGTGGTGGAGGGAGTCCTGGAAACCGGCCCGGGCGGCGGCCAGCTGCTCCTCGGTGATCTGTCGCAGCACCAGGGACTCGACGGTGGCCACCGGACGCCCGTCGACGTCGGCGAGGGCGAGGGAGACCCCCGAACCGGTCGGCGTCAGCCGCACACGTACGGCGGCGGCTCCCGCCGCGTGCAGGGTGATACCGGACCAGGCGAAGGGCAGGGCCGCCTGGCCGCCGGTCACACCGGTGAAGCTGACGGCGTGCAGGGCGGCGTCGAGCACGGCGGGGTGGAGGCCGAGCCGCTCGGCATCCCGGTGGCCGCTCTCGGGGAGGGCGACCTCCGCGTACACGGTGTCACCGTCGCGCCAGGCGGCCTTGAGGGACTGGAAGACCGGACCGTACTGGAGGCCGAGTCCGGCGAGGTCCGCGTAGAGGCCGGTCACGTCGACGGCCTCGGCGCCCGCCGGCGGCCACTGGGTCAGGTCGAAGCGGCCCTGGTCGGCGCCCGGTGCCAGCACACCGGCGGCGTGCCGGGTCCAGGGGGCGTCCGGGGCGGGGCGGGAGTGGACGGTCAGCGACCGGATACCGGAGGCGTCGGGGGCGCCCACGGCGACCTGCACCTGCACCGACCCGCGCTCGGGCAGCGCGAGGGGTGCCTCCAGCGTCAGCTCCTCCAGGACGTCACAGCCGACCTGGTCGCCGGCCCGGACGGCCAGTTCGACGAATCCGGTGCCGGGGAAGAGGACGGTGCCGCCCACCACGTGGTCGGCGAGCCACGGCTGGGCCGACGTGGAGAGCCGGCCCGTGAGCACCACACCGTCGCTGTCGGCCAGCGTCACGGCGGCGCCGAGCAGCGGATGGTCGGCGGCGTCGAGTCCGGCGGAGGACACGTCACCGGCGCCGTTCTCCGGGGTGATCCAGTAGTGGCCGCGCTGGAAGGCGTACGTCGGCAGTTCGACCCGGCCGGCGCCGTGGCCGGCGAAGACGGCCGCCCAGTCCACGGTCACACCGCGCACGTGCAGGTGCGCCACGGCGGTGAGGACGGCGGTGGTCTCGGCGCGGTCCTTGCGCAGCGCGGCCGTCAGCACGGCCGTCTCCGACTCGACCGACTGCTGCGCCATGGCGGTCAGCACACCGTCCGGCCCCACCTCCAGGAAGCGGGTCACTCCCTCCGACTCCAGCACCTTCACCGCATCCGCGAACCGGACCGCCTCACGGACATGGCGGACCCAGTACTCCGGGTCGGACAGCTCGTCGGTGACCAGAGCACCGGTCAGGGTCGACACGATCGGAATGCTCGGCGCGCCGTACTCCAACTCCGCTGCGATCGCCCGGAATTCGTCGAGCATCGGGTCCATCAGCGGCGAGTGGAAAGCGTGCGAGACCTTCAGACGGGTCGTCTTACGGCCCTCCGCCTCGAAGTGCGCCTTGATCCGCAGCGCCTCCGCCTCTACACCGGAAACCACCACCGCCTGCGGGCCGTTCACGGCCGCGATACCGACACCATCCACCAGCAGCGGACGGACCTCGTCCTCGGTGGCCTGGACGGCGACCATCGCGCCGCCCTCCGGCAGCGCCTGCATCAAACGGCCACGAGCCACGACCAGCCTCGCCGCATCCGCCAGCGACAGCACCCCGGCCACATGCGCGGCGGCGAACTCACCGATCGAATGACCGGCCAGATAGTCGGGCCTGATGCCCCACGACTCCACCAGCCGGAACAGCGCCACCTCGACCGCGAACAGGGCCGGCTGGGTGAACTCCGTACGGCTCAACCGCTCCGCGTCCTCACCCCACACGACCTCCTTGAGGGGCAGGTCGATCACATCCAGGACCGCGTCGAAGGCCTCGGCGAACACCGGGAAGGCCTCGTACAGCTCCCGGCCCATCCCGACCCGCTGCGCCCCCTGACCCGTGAACAGGAACGCCGTCAGGCCGTCGGCGATGGTGCCGTGCACGGTTTCGGGGCGGTTGTCGCCCTGGGCGAGGGCCGTGAGGGCGGTGACGGCCGAGGCGCGGTCGGCGGACAGGACGACCGCGCGGTGTTCCAGTGCGGTGCGGGCGGTGGCCAGGGAGTGGCTGAGGTCGAGGGGGCTGAGGTCGCCGCGCTCGGCGATATGGGCGCCGACCCGCTCGGCCTGTGCGCGCAGGGCGTCGGCGCTGCGGGCGGAGACCAGCCAGGGCAGGGGGGTGCCGGCCGGCCAGGGGGCGGGGGCGGCCTCTTGGGTGGCGTTGTCGTCGGTGTTGTTGGCCTCGGTGTTGTTGTCCTGGACGGGTGCGGGAGCCGGGGGTTCCTCCAGGATGAGGTGGGCGTTGGTGCCGCTCACGCCGAACGCGGAGACGGCGGCGCGACGCGGGTGCTCGCCGCGGGGCCAGTGGCGGGCCTCGGTCAGCAGCTTGACGTTGCCCGCGCTCCAGTCGACGTGGGTGGAGGGCCGGTCGATGTGCAGGGTCTGCGGCATGGTCTCGTGCCGCATGGCCATGACCATCTTGATGATGCCGCCGACACCGGCCGCGGCCTGCGCGTGCCCGATGTTCGACTTCAGCGAGCCCAGCCACAGCGGGCGCTCCTCGGGGCGGCCCTGGCCGTAGGTGGCCAGCAGCGCCTGCGCCTCGATCGGGTCGCCCAGGGTGGTGCCGGTGCCGTGGCCCTCCACCAGGTCGAGCTGGGTGGCGGAGATCCCGGCGGCGCTGAGCGCCTCGCGGATGACGCGCTGCTGGGAGGGGCCGTTGGGGGCGGTGAGGCCGTTGCTGGCGCCGTCCTGGTTGATCGCGGAGCCCTTGACGACGGCGAGGACGGGGTGGCCGTGGGCGCGGGCGTCGGAGAGGCGTTCCAGGACGAGGATGCCGGCGCCCTCGGCCCAGCCGGTGCCGTCGGCGGCGTCCGCGTAGGCCTTGGGGCGGCCGTCGGCGGCGAGGCCGCCCTGCCGGGCCATGCCGATGAAGGGCCCGGGCGTCGACATCACCATGACGCCGCCGGCGAGCGCGAGGGTGCACTCGCGTTCGCGCAGCGCCTGGGCGGCGAGGTGGACGGCCACGAGCGAGGAGGAGCAGGCGGTGTCGACGGTGACCGCGGGGCCCTCGAGGCCGAGGGTGTAGGAGACGCGGCCGGCGATGACGGCGGCGACGGCCGCGGTGCCCATGAAGGGGCCGGCCGCCTCGGGGGCGGTGTTGAGCAGATCGCCGTAGTCCTGGAAGCCGGAGCCGGCGAAGACGGCCACCTGGCCGCCGCGCACCTTGTCGGCGGGGATGCCGGCCCGCTCCAGCGCCTCCCAGGACAGTTCGAGCATGAGCCGCTGCTGGGGGTCCATGGCGACGGCTTCGCGCGGCGAGATGCCGAAGAAGGCGGGGTCGAACTCGGCGGCGCCGTCGATGAATCCGCCGCGGCGCGCGAAGTCGAGGTCGTCGACGGAGTCCAGGTTCCAGCCGCGGTCGGCCGGGAAGGGGCCGACCGCGTCGACCCCGTCGGCCACCAGCCGCCACAGTTCCTCGGGGGAGGCGACCCCGCCCGGGTAGCGGCAGCTCATGCCGACGATTGCGATCGGGTCCTGTTCCCTGGCCTCGTACTCCTGGAGCCTGCGACGGGTCTGGGCCAGGTCGGCCGTGACCCGCTTGAGGTACTCGAGGAGCTTCTGATCGTCAGCCATCTGCCCGCCTCGCAACATCCTTTGGGGTACGCCTGATTCGGTGGTTCGGGTCATGCTCGGGTGGTGCCACTGGTGCCACTGGTGTCACTGGTGCCGGTGGAGCGGGGCTGCTCAGGCAAGGCCGAGCTCCTTGTCGATGAAGGAGAGGACGTCGTCGACGCTCGCGTCGTCGGCGAGCTGCCCCTCCGGGGAGGGCCCGGTGGTGCCGGTGCCGGCGAGCCGGGCGGTGAGGGTCTGCAGTCGGCCGGGGATGCGGTGGCGTTCGACGTCCTCGGGCGACAGGGCCGCCAGCGTCTCCTCCAGCCGGTCGAGTTCGGCGAGGACGGCCATGACGCCGCCGCCGTCGGTGTCCGGGCACAGTTCGCCGTGCAGGTGGGCGGCGAGCGCGGCCGGCGTGGCGTGGTCGAAGACCAGGGTGGCCGACAGCTTCAGGCCGGTCGCGGCGGACAGGGCCCGCTTGAGGTCCGTGGCGGCCACGGAGTCGAAGCCGTGGTCGGTGAAGGGCCGGGCCGGGTCCAGGTCCGCCGGGTCGTCGTAGCCGAGCAGCGCGGCCACGTGGGTGCGGACGAGGTCCAGGACGGCCCTGCCCTGCTGGGCCCGGGGCAGGTCCCCCAGCCGGGCGGCGAAGTCCGGCGCGTCCACGCCCGTGCCGCCGTCCCCGGCGGCCGCCGTCAGCGCGGCCCGGGCCTCGGGCAGCGCGCCGATCAGCGGGCGGGGGCGGGCCATGGTGTAGACGGGGGCGAAGCGCGCCCAGTCGATGTCGGCGACGACGAGGTGGGTCAGGTCGCGGTCGAGGATGCGGCCGAGGGCGGCGACGGCGAGGCCGGGGTTCATCGGCGGGGTGCCGATCCGGGCGAGGGCCGCGCCGAGTTCGGCGTCGACCATGCCGCCGTCCCACGATCCCCAGGCGACGGAGGTCGCGGTGACACCGCGGGTCCGGCGGGCGCGGGCGAGCGCGTCCAGGGCGGCGTTGGCGCTGCCGTAGGCGGCCTGTCCGGTGCTGCCCCAGACCGCGGATCCGGAGGAGAACAGTACGAAGGCGTCCAGCGGGCGGTCGCCGAGCAGCTCGTCGAGGTGCCGGGCGCCCGCCACCTTGGCGTCGGCGACGGCCGCGAACTCCGCCAGGGTCAGGTCGGACAGCGGGGCGATGCGCTGCATGACGCCGGCCGCGTGCACGACCGCGGTCAGCGGCGACTCCTCGGGGACCGACTCCAGCAGGCGGCACACCGCCTCGCGGTCGGCGACGTCGCACGCCTCGACGGTGACCCGGGTTCCGCGTTCGGCCAGTTCGGCGACGAGCGCGGCGACGCCTTCCGCGTCCGGCCCCCGCCGGCTGGTCAGCAGCAGGTGTTCGGCGCCCCGGTCGGCGAGCAGCCGGGCGACGTGAGCGCCGAGGCCTCCGGTTCCCCCGGTGATCAGCGTGGTGCCGCGGGGCTTCCAGGAGCGGACCGGTGGCCGGCCGGCGAGTGCCGTACGGACCATGCGGCGGCCGAGCACCCGGTCGCCGCGCACGGCGAGCTGGTCCTCGTCGCCGGGTGCGGCGAGCACCTGGCACAGCAGTCGTACGGTGTCGGCGTCCACGGTGGCGGGCAGGTCGACCAGGCCGCCCCAGCGTTCGGGCAGGTCGAGGCCGAGGGCGGAACCGAGGCCCCATACCGCCGCCTGTGCGGGATCGGCCGTGCCGTTGCCGGGGCCGGCGGCGACCGCCTGGGCGGTGACGCACCACAGGGGGGCGCCGATCCCGGCGTCCTCCAGGGCCTGTACCAGGGTGACCGTGGAGGCGGTGCCGCGGGACACGGAACCGTGCCGGGGATGCGGGCGGTTGTCGAGGGCGAGCAGGGAGAGGGTTCCGGCGAGGTTGGTGTAGGCGCGCAGCTGCCCGGCGAGGGCCTCCCGGTTCTGCTCGCCGACCTCCAGCCGTACCGTCCACACGCCCTGCGCGGCCAGCCCCTCGCTGACGGCACGCACGCGCGGCTCGTCGGTGCAGCCCTCGGGTACGGCGAGCAGCCAGGTGCCGTCGGGGGTGGTGCGCTCGGCGGAGGGCAGGGTGGCGGGCTGCCAGTCGACGCGGTAGCACCAGGAGTCGGTGCGGGCCTCGTCGCGCTGCCGGTGACGCCAGTCCCGCAGGGCGGGCAGCACCTCGCCCAGCAGGGGTGCCGGTACGCCGATCCGGTCGGCCAGGGTGTCGGCGTCCGCCCGTTCCAGCGTGTTCCACGCGGCGGTGTCGACGGCGTCCGGGGTGACGAGCGCGGTGCTGACGGCCGTCTCCGGGTCGCGCCAGTACCAGCGGCGCTGGAAGGCGTAGGTGGGCAGGTCGACCAGCCGGGCTCCGCGTCCGGCGAAGAAGGCCCGCCAGTCGACGGTGACGCCCCGGCAGTGGGCCTGGGCGAGACCGGTGACCAGTTCGGTCTCCTCTTCACGCTCGCGGCGCAGCAGCCCGATGAAGGCGCCCTCGGCGGACTGCGGCCCCATCGCGGACAGGGCCGCGTCCGGACCGAGTTCGAGGTACGTGGTGACGCCCTTGTCGGCCAGCACCTTCACCGCGTCGGCGAAGCGGACGGCCTCGCGGACGTGGCGGACCCAGTACTCCGGGTCGGTCAGCTCGTCCGTCACCGTGGTGCCGGTGAGGGTGGAGACGACCGGGATGGTGGGGCTGCCGTACTCCAACTCCCTTGCGATCGCCCGGAATTCGTCGAGCATCGGTTCCATGAGCGGGGAGTGGAAGGCGTGGGAGACCTTCAGGCGGGTGGTCTTACGGCCCTGGGCCTCGAAGTGCGCCTTGATCCGCAGCGCCTCCGCCTCCACACCGGAGACCACGACCGCCTGCGGGCCGTTGACGGCGGCGATGCCGATGCCGTCGGCGAGCAGGGGGCGTACTTCTTCTTCCGTCGCCTGGACGGCGACCATCGCGCCGCCCCCGGGGAGGGCCTGCATCAGCCGGCCGCGCGCGGTGATCAGCTTCGCGGCGTCGGCGAGGGACAGCACCCCGGCCACATGCGCGGCGGCGAACTCACCGATGGAGTGCCCGGCGAGGTAGTCGGGGGTGATGCCCCAGGACTCCAGCAGCCGGTACAGGGCGACTTCGAGGGCGAACAGGGCGGGCTGGGTGAACTCCGTACGGCTCAGCCGCTCGGCGTCCTCGCCCCAGACGACGTCCCTGAGGTGCGGGTCCAGCTCGGCCAGGATCGCGTCGAAGGCCTCGGCGAACACCGGGAACGCGTCGTACAGCTCCCGGCCCATCCCGACCCGCTGCGCCCCCTGGCCCGTGAACAGGAACGCCGTCAGACCGTCGGGGACGACCGCGCCCTGGACGGCGCCGGGTGAGGGGCGGCCCTCGGCCAGGGCGGTCAGCCTGCGGAGCAGTTCGGTGCGGTCGGTGGCGACGACGGCGGCCCGGTCCTGCAGGGCCGTGCGCGCGGTGGCCAGGGAGTGGCCCAGGTCGAGCAGGGTGGGCGCGTCATCGGCCTCGGCGCGGGTGAGCAGACGCCGGGCCTGGTCGCGCAGGGCGTCCGTGCCCTTCGCGGACAGCAGGACCGGGATCACCTTGGCGGTGCCGGTCGTCGGCCCGGCCGGCCCGGTCTCCTCCGGCTCGTCGGCGGTCGGGGCCTCCTCGATGATCACGTGGCCGTTGGTGCCGCTGAAGCCGAAGGAGGAGACCCCGGCCCGGCGCGGACGGCCGGGCTCGGCGGGCCACTGACGGGGCTCGGTGAGCAGCCGTACCGCTCCCTGCGTCCAGTCGACCTTGTTGCTCGGCTCGTCCACGTGCAGGGTGCGGGGCAGCACCCCGTGACGCATGGCTTCGACCATCTTGATGATGCCGCCGACACCGGCCGCGGCCTGCGCGTGCCCGATGTTCGACTTCAGCGAGCCCAGCCACAGCGGGCGCTCCTCGGGGCGGCCCTGACCGTAGGTGGCCAGCAGCGCCTGCGCCTCGATCGGGTCACCCAGCACCGTGCCGGTGCCATGCGCCTCCACCGCGTCGACCTGGTCGGCGGTGAGCTGGGCGGAGGCCAGTGCCTCCTGGATGACCCGGCGCTGGGAGGGGCCGTTGGGGGCGGAGATCCCGTTGCTGGCACCGTCCTGGTTGACGGCGATGCCGCGGACCACGGCGAGGACGGGGTGGCCGTGGGCGCGGGCGTCGGAGAGGCGCTCGACGAGCAGCATGCCCACGCCTTCACCCCAGCCGGTGCCGTCGGCGGCGTCGGCGAACGACTTGCAGCGGCCGTCGGGGGACAGACCCCGGTCCTGGCTGAAGCCGACGAAGGCGTGCGGGTGGGCCATGACGGTCGCGCCGCCCGCGAGGGCGAGGGAGCAGTCACCGGCGCGCAGCGCGCGGACCGCCAGGTGCAGGGCGACCAGGGAGGAGGAGCAGGCGGTGTCGACGGTGATCGCGGGGCCCTCGAGGCCGAGGGTGTAGGAGATGCGTCCGGAGGCGACGCTGGCCAGGCTGCCGGTGCCGCCTCCGACGAGGTAGTCGTGGTAGACCACGCCGACGTAGACGCCCGTCCTGGTCTCCTTGAGCGTGACCGGGTCGATGCCCGCCCGCTCCAGGGCCTCCCAGGCGGTTTCCAGCAGCAGCCGCTGCTGCGGGTCGGTCTCCTTGGCCTCCTTCGGGCCCATCTTGAAGAAGTCGGCGTCGAAGTACCCGGCGTCGTGGAGGAATCCGCCCTGGCGGCTGTAGGTCTTGCCGGGCTTGGCGGGCTCGGGGTCGTAGAGCGCCTCCGTGTCCCAGTCGCGGTTGTCCGGGAAGTAGGAGATGGCGTCGCGGCCGGAGTCCACCAGCTCCCACAGGTCCTCGGGCGTGCTGACGTCGCCCGGGTAGCGGCAGCTCATGGCCACGATGGCGATCGGCTCGTGGTCCTTGGACTCGGCCTCGCGCAGCCTGCGCCGGGTCTGCTGGAGATCGGACGTGGCGCGCCTGAGGTAGTCACGAAGTTTGTCGTCATTCCCCATCGCTCATGAACCAATCTCGAGGTTGTCCAGGGCCTGGAAGAGTTCGTCGTCCGAGGCCGTGGTGAAGTCGTCGTCCTGCTGTTCCTCGGCCGTCCTGCCGCGGGCGTCCCGCCAGGTACGGAGCAACGCCTCGAGCCGGGCGGTGATCCGGGCGGTGTCGCCGTTCAGCTCGGGGGCGGCGGACAGGGCCGCTTCGACACGGTCGAGTTCGGCGAGCAGCGGCTGGGCCGGTCCGGCCTCTCCCGCCGTCTCCTCCTGGAGCAGCAGCGCGGCCACGGCATGGGAGTTGGGGTGGTCGAAGGCCAGGGTGGCCGGCAGGTGGTAGCCCGTGAGGCGGGTGAGCCGCTTGCGCAGTTCGCCCGCCGCGACCGAGTCGAAGCCGAGTTCGGTGAAGGCCCGGTCGGGTTCGACGGCGTCGCCGGACTCGTGGCCGAGCACCGCGGCGACCTGGTCGCGCACCAGCGTCAGTACGGCCCGTTCCCGTTCGCCGTCGGGCAGGGCGAGGATCTCTCCCCAGCGCCCGGTGTCGGCGTCGTCCGGTTCTGCCGCGCCGACCGTGCCGCTGATGGCGACGACGCCTCCGGCGCCGGCCTCGGCGAGCCAGTAGGGGCGGCGCTGGAAGGCGTACGTCGGCAGCTCGACCCTGCCGGAGGGGTGCTCGGGGAAGTACGCCGTCCAGTCGACGGCGACACCGCGGCAGTGGGCCAGTGCGACCGCGGCCGTCAGCTCCCGCCGCTCCTCGCGGCCCCGGCGCAGCGCGGCCACGAACACGGCGTCGGCCTCGTCCGCGTCGGCCATGCAGTCGGGCCCGGTGGCGGTCAGGGCCGCGTCCGGTCCGATCTCCAGGAACGTGCCGACCCGCAGCGCCGCCAGCTGTTGCACCGCGTCGGCGAAGCGCACGGTGGCGCCGACGTGCCGGGCCCAGTACTCGGGGGTCCCGATCTCGTCCGCGTCGACGGTCGTGCCGGTGAGGGTGGAGACGATCGGGATGTTCGGGCTGCCGTACTCCAACTCGCCTGCCACGGAACGGAATTCGTCGAGCATCGGGTCCATCAGCGGCGAGTGGAAGGCGTGCGAGACCTTCAGCCGGGTCGTCTTACGGCCCTCCGCCTCGAAGTGCGCCTTGATCCGCAGCGCCTCCGCCTCCACACCGGAAACCACGACCGCCTGCGGGCCGTTCACGGCGGCGATGCCGATGCCGTCGGCGAGCAGGGGGCGTACCTCGTCCTCGGTGGCCTGCAGGGCAACCATCGCGCCGCCTTCCGGCAGCGCCTGCATCAAACGGCCACGAGCCACGACCAGCCTCGCCGCATCGGCGAGGGACAGCACCCCGGCCACATGCGCGGCGGCGAACTCACCGATCGAGTGACCGGCCAGATAGTCGGGCCTGATACCCCACGACTCCACCAGCCGGAACAGCGCCACCTCGACCGCGAACAGGGCCGGCTGGGTGAACTCCGTACGGCTCAGCCGGTCCGCGTCCTCGCCCCAGACGACCTCCTTGAGCGGCAGGTCGATCACGTCCAGGACCGCGTCGAAGGCCTCGGCGAACACCGGGAACGCCTCGTACAGCTCCCGGCCCATCCCGACCCGCTGCGCACCCTGACCCGTGAACAGGAAGGCCAGTTTGCGGCCGGAGGTGCGGGCGCGGTCGGTGACAGCGGTGGCGGGGAGGTCGCCCTCGGCGAGGGCGGTGAGGGTGCGCAGGGCTTGGTCGTGGTCTTCGGCGAGGACCGCGGCGCGGTGTTCGAAGGCGGTGCGTTCGACGGCGAGCGCACGGGCGATCTCCGGTGCACCGGCCCGCGGGCCGGTGCCGAGCCAGGCCGCGAGCTTGGCGGCCTGGGCGCGCAGGGCCTGCGGGGTGCGGCCGGACAGCAGCCAGGGCAGGACTCCGGAGGACGGCGCGTCAGCGTCCGTGGGCCGCTCGGACGGCTCGGTGGCCTCTTCGGTCTGTTCCACGATGACGTGGGCGTTGGTGCCGCTGATGCCGAAGGAGGAGACGGCGGCACGGCGGGGTGCGTCGCCGGCCGGCCAGTCGCGGGCCTCGGTGAGCAGCCGCAGGTTGCCGGCCGTCCAGTCGACCTTGGTGGAGGGGGTGTCGGCGTGCAGGGTCGGGGGCAGGACGCCGTGCCGGATGGCCTCGATCACCTTGATGACCCCGGCGACGCCGGCGGCGGCCTGGGTGTGCCCGATGTTCGACTTGATGGAGCCGAGCCAGACGGGTCGGTCGGCGGGGCGGTCCTGGCCGTAGGTGGCCAGCAGTGCCTGCGCCTCGATGGGGTCGCCGAGGGTGGTGCCGGTGCCGTGGGCCTCGACGAGGTCGACGTCGGCCGGGGTGAGGCCGGCGCTGGTGAGGGCCTGGCGGATGACGCGCTGCTGGGCGGGGCCGTTGGGGGCGGAGATGCCGTTGCTGGCGCCGTCCTGGTTGACGGCGGAACCGCGGACCACGGCGAGGACGGGGTGACCGTGGGCGCGGGCGTCGGACAGGCGCTCGACGAGGAGGAGGCCCACGCCCTCGGAGAACCCGGTGCCGTCTGCCTCCTCGGCGAAGGAGCGGCAACGGCCGTCGGGGGACAGCCCCTGCTGGAGGCCGAACTCGACGAGTACCTCGGTGGTGGCCATCACGGTCACACCGCCGGCCAGGGCGAGGTTGCACTCGCCCGAGCGCAGTGCCTGGATCGCGAGGTGCAGGGCGACCAGGGAGGAGGAACAGGCGGTGTCGACGGTGACGGCCGGGCCTTCGAGTCCGTATGTGTAGGACAGGCGGCCGGAGTTGATGGAGCCGGTGGCCCGGGAGTTGGCGTAGTCGTGGTACATGGCACCGGTGTAGACGCCGGTGCGGCTGCCGCGGAGGGTGGCGGGGTCGATGCCGGCCCGCTCGAGGACCTCCCAGGAGGTCTCCAGCAGCAGCCGCTGCTGCGGGTCCATGCCGAGCGCTTCGTTCGGGGAGATGCCGAAGAACTCCGCGTCGAACTCGGCGGCGTCGTGCAGGAAGCCGCCGGAGCGGGTGTAGGTGCGGCCGGGGGTGCCGGGCTCGGGGTGGTAGACGCCCTCGATGTCCCAGCCCCGGTCGGTGGGGAAGGGGGAGACGGTCTCGGTGCCTTCGGCGACGAGCCGCCACAGGTCCTCGGGGGTCTGCACGTCGCCGGGGAAGCGGCAGGCCATGGCGACCACGGCGATCGGTTCGTCGGCCGCGCCGGTGGTGGCGACGGGCGCGGGCGTCTGGGCCGTGGCACCGCCGAGCGCGGTCTCCTTGAGGAACCGGGCGGCGGCGCGGGCGCTGGGGTGGTCGAAGACCAGGGTGGCGGGCAGGCGCAGGCCGGTGGCGGCGGTGAGCCGGTTGCGCAGTTCGACGGCGGTCAGGGAGTCGAAGCCGAGTTCCTTGAAGGCCCGGTCGGGTTCGACGGCGTCGGCGGAGTCGTGGCCGAGGACGCCGGCGACGTGGGTGCGGACCAGGTCGAGCAGGAGTGTGTCGCGCTCGGGTTCCGGCAGCCGGGCCAGTTGGTCGGCCAGCGAGGAGGCGTCCGTGCCGCCAGTGCGGGCGGTCTTGCGGGCCGGGACGCGCACCAGGTCGCCGAGGATGCTGTGCAGGTGGCCGGCGCCGGCCTGGGCGCGCAGGGCGGCCAGGTCGAGGCGGAGCAGCAGCAGGAGCGGCTCGGCGGCGGTGAGCGCCTGGTCGAACAGGGCGAGGCCCTCGGCCGTGGTCATGGCGGGGAAGCCCTGGCGGCGGAGGCGTTCGGTGTCGGCCTCGTCGAGGTTCCCGGTCATGCCGGTGGCCTCCGCCCACAGGCCCCAGGCCATGGAGGTGGCGGGGAGTCCGGCCGCGCGGCGGTGGGCGGCGAGGGCGTCGAGGAAGACGTTGGCGGTGGCGTAGTTGGCCTGTCCGGCGGCGCCCAGGGTGCCGGCGGCGGAGGAGAACAGCGCGAAGAGGGCGAGGCCGTGGCCGGCGGTGAGTTCGTGCAGGTGCCAGGCGGCGTCGGCCTTGGGGGCGAGGACGGTGTCGAGGCGCTCGGGGGTGAGAGCGGTGACGGTGCCGTCGTCGAGGACGCCCGCCGCGTGGATGACGGCGGTCAGGGGGTGTGCTTCGGGGATGGTGCCGAGCAGGTCGGCCAGGGCGCTCCGGTCGGAGACGTCACAGGCGGCGAGGGTGACCTCGGCTCCCGACTCGGCGAGTTCCGCCCGGAGTTCTGCGGCGCCGGGGGCGTCCGCGCCGCGGCGGCTGGTCAGCAGCAGGTGCCGTACGCCGTGGGTGGTGACGAGGTGGCGGGCGACGAGGGCGCCCAGGCCGCTGGTGCCGCCGGTGATCAGCACGGTGCCCTCGGGGTCGAGGGCGGCCGGGTCGGTGGGGGCGGCGGGTTCGGTGGTGCGGGCCAGCCGGGGGGCGAACAGGGTGCCGTCGCGCAGGGCCAGCTCGGGTTCGCCGGTGGCCAGGGCGCCGGGGAGGGCGGCACGGGAGGCTGGGGTGCCGTCGAGGTCGGCCAGGGTGATCAGGCCGGGGTTCTCGGCCTGGGCGGCGCGCAGCAGGCCCCAGGCGGGGGCGAGGGCGAGGGAGGGTGCCGGGTCTCCGGGGAGGGCGACGGCGCCGTGGGTGACGACGACGAGGTGGGCGTCGGCGTAGCGCTCCTCGCCGAGCCAGGTCTGTACGAGGTCCAGGGCGCGGTGGGCGGTGGTGTGCACGGCATCGGGGGTGCCGTCGTCGGCGGGGGCGCCGAAGTCGACGACGACCGTGGCCGGGACGGGCTGGTCGGTGTCGAGCTGGTCCAGGCCGGAGACGTGGACGGGCTCCGGCTGGTCGGTGCCGTCCAGGGGGAGGGGCGTCCAGTTGAGCCGGTAGGGCAGTTCGCGGCGCCCGCCGGCGGCCTCGAGCTGTCCGGCGGAGACGGCGCGGGCCACGATGGACTCGACGCTGACGACGGGGCTGCCGCTGGTGTCGGCGGCCTCGAGCAGGGTGTTGCCCTGTGCGTCGGTGACGAGCCGCACGCGCAGCGCGGTGGCGCCGACGGCGTGCAGCCGGACTCCGGTCCAGGCGAACGGCAGGACCGTTTCGCCGTCGTCCTGTCCCTGCCTGCCGACGAGTTCGGTGTGCAGGGCGGCGTCCAGCAGCGCCGGGTGCAGGCCGAAGGCCTGGGCGTCGGCGTGTGCCTGCTCGGGCAGGGTGACCTCGGCGAACAGCTCTTCGCCGCGCCGCCAGGCCGCGGTCAGGCCCTGGAACACGGGCCCGTAGGCGTAGCCGCGGCCGAAGAGCCGCTCGTAGGCGCCGTCCAGGCCGATGGGTTCGGCACCGGCGGGCGGCCACTGGGTGAGGTCGAAGCCGGCGTCGGAGGTCTGTGCGGTCAGCACACCGGAGGCGTGCCGGATCCAGGGCTGGTCCTCGCCGTCGGCGCGGGAGTGGATGCCGACGGTGCGGGCGCCGGAGTCGTCGGGGGCGCCGAGCAGCACCTGCAGGGCCACTCCGCCGCGCTCGGGCAGGACGAGCGGTGCGTGCAGGGTGAGTTCGTCCAGCGTGCCGCAGCCGGCCTGGTCGCCGGCCCGGACGGCCAGTTCCATGAAGGCGGTGCCGGGCAGCAGGACGGCGCCGAGGGCCTCGTGGTCGGCGAGCCAGGGGTGGGTGCTCAGCGACAGGCGGCCGGTGAAGACGTGACCGCCGGACTCGGCGGTCTCCACGGCGGCGGCCAGCAGCGGGTGTTCGACGACGGCCTGGCCGATGCCGGCGACCTCGTCGCCCGGGGTCGGGACGTTCAGCCAGTAGCGCTTGCGCTGGAAGGCGTAGCTCGGCAGGTCCGTCGTACGGGCGTCGGTGCCGTCGAAGAAGGCGGCCCAGTCCACCGGGGCGCCGCGCACCCAGGTCTCGGCGAGCGAGGTGGCGAACCGGAGCAGGCCGCCCTCGTTCCGGCGCAGGGAGCCGACCACGCCGGCCTGTTTGCCGGCGGCGTCGACGGATTCCTGGACGCCGTTCTTGAGGATGTGGTGGGCCGTGGGCTCCACGAAGAGGGTGAAGCCGTCGCGCAGCAGGGCCCGGGTGGCCTCGTCGAAGCGGACGGTCCGGCGCAGGTTGGTGTACCAGTAGTCGCCGTCCAGCTGGGCGGTGTCGAGGATGTCGCCGGTGACGGTGGAGTAGAACGGCAGCCGGACCGAGCGCGGGGACACGGGCGCGAGGACCTCGCCGAGCCGGTCCTGGATCTCCTCCACGAAGTGCGAGTGGGAGGCGTAGTCGACGGGGATGCGGCGGACCCGCACGCCCTGCTCGGTGAGCTCGGCGAACAGTTCGTCGAGGGCACCGGTCTCGCCGCAGACCACGGCGGTGGAGGTGCCGTTGACGGCGGCCAACTGGAGGCGGCCGTCCCAGCGGGCCAGGCGCGGGGAGATGTCGGCGGCGGGCAGCGGCACGGACATCATGCCGCCCTTGCCGGCGAGGCGCTCCTTGATGACCTGGCTGCGCAGGGCGACGACGCGGGCGCCGTCCTGCAGGGAGAGCGCGCCGGCGACGGTGGCCGCGGCGATCTCGCCCTGGGAGTGCCCGACGACCGCGGAGGGCTCGACGCCGTAGGAGCGCCACAGCGCGGCCAGCGACACCATGACGGCCCACAGCACCGGCTGGACGACGTCCACCGGTTCCAGGGTGGGCTGTCCTTCCGTGCCGCGCAGCACGCCGATCAGGTCCCAGTCGACGAACTCGGCCAGGGCCTGGGCGCAGGCGGTCATCTGGGCGGCGAACACCGGGGACTGGTCGAGGAGTTCGACGGCCATGCCGTCCCACTGCGAGCCCTGTCCGGGGAAGACGAAGACGGTGCGCGGCTCACCGCCGCCGGCGGCGCCGGAGACGACCGAGGCTCCGGTGCCGCTGTTCGCGAAGGAGGCGAGGGAGTCGAGCAGGGTATCGCGGTCGGTGCCGAGCACCACTGCCCGGTGCCCGAGCCTGGCCCGGGTCGTGGCGAGCGACAGACCGATGTCGACCGGGCGCTCCGCGGGCCGGTCCGTCATGTGTTTCCACAGCTTCTCGGCCTGGGCCCGCAACGCCTGTGCGCTCTTTCCCGAGATCAGCCACGGCACTGCCGGAGGCATTTCCTCACCGCTCACCCAGGACACCCCTTGAATTGGTAAAAGAACATCACGCGTGTCGTCGTGCAGAAGGACTCTGATACAAATCCTGAGCAGGGCGCACCGGGACGCCAACCCCTTACTTGGCCCGGCAGCCCCTACAAATTCCGGCTGCCGGTCCGTTCGTTCCTCATGCCGCCTGCGGCTTTTCCTCTCCGGCGACGGTCGGGGCGAGCAGCTGCCCGAATTCGGGGTACTGCGCGATCGCCTGGTCGCGGGTCAGAGAGGGCTCGCGGGGCCCGCGGAACACGGTGAGCAGCGCGGGCAGCGTCATCATGCTGCTCGGCGGTGCCTCCAGCGCGGCCACCTTGAACGAGGCGTCGGCCAGGGCGGCGTTCTCGGTGGTCATGCGGGCGTAGCGGGCGGTGAAGCGGCGCAGCATCTCGGGAGCCCGCCTGAGGGTGGACTCGGCGTCCGGGAACCACTGGTCGGTGCCGGTCGCCATCTGCCAGGGGCCGAGGGACACCTGGGCGATCGCCTTCTGGGCCCGCCTGCCGAGACCCGGCGTGAAACCGGTGCGCCGCACCTCGCCGCGCAGGGCGACCGCGCCGAGCGCGGCGATCGACATGCCGGTCGCGTAGTTGGGGTTGAGAATGGTGGCGGCGTCGCCGATGACGGCGAAGCCCTCGGGCAGGGGCAGCTTCTCGTAGTAGCGGCGCCAGTTGGGCAGGCCCCGATAGGCCTGGATGCGGCCCGCCGGGGTGGCGGCGGCGAGGAGGTCGGCGACGACCGGATCGCGCAGGGAGCGCGCGAACTGGGTGAAGCCCTGCTCGTCGGTGGGTGGTTGGCCGCCGCGGGTGCCGATGAGAGCGACGATCCAGCGGTTGCCCTCGTTGGGCAGCAGGGCGGCCCCGCGGCCCGGCCGGCCGGTGTCGTTCTGCGCCTGGATCAACACCCCGGGGAAGTTCTCCGGGGTGCCCGGCGGCGCCTCGTACAGTCGGCTGGCGTAGGCGAATCCGGCGTCGACCCGGTCCTCCGGGACCGCGGGCAGTCCAAGTGCGGCCAGCCAGTCGGCGGCCTTGGAACGGCGTCCGGTGGCGTCCACGACGAAGTCGGCGGCGAGGGTCTCCTCCGCCGCCCCGTCCCGTTCCAGGCGGACGCCGGTGATCCGGGCGGCGGACCCGGCCAGGCCCGTCACCTTGGCCCCCTCGACCAGCCTGATCCGCGGGTTGCTCAGCACCCGCTCGCGCAGGGTGTGGTCGAGCAACGCCCGGCTGCACAACAGCACATGGGCGTCACCCGAGCGGTGCCGCCGGTACCAGCCCTCGGCGGAGAGGGTCAGCAGGTCGGCCGGCATGCCACGGCGCTTGGCCCCGGCCGCGTAGAGGGCGTCGGACAATCCGGGCACCAGGGTGTCGGCGGCCCGCACCCCACCGCTCATGAACATGTGGTTGTGGTAGCCCTGCGGCAGCCCTTTGCGCAGGTCGGGACGTTCGGGGAAACGGTCGCTCTCGACGATGGTGACGTCGTCGGCGTGGTCGGCCAGCGCCGCGGCGGAGAGCATTCCCGCCATGCCACCGCCGAGCACCACTGCGCGGGTCATCGCCTGCTGCCTTTCTGCGGTATCCCGGACAAGTCGAGGAACGCGGTGATCCGGTGGGCGGCGAGTTCCGGGTCGGGGAACAGGCCCAGCTGGTCCGCCAGCCGGTAGGCCGTGGCCAGGTGCGGCACGGAGCGCGCCCCGTGCTCGGCCCACACCATCCGGAAGTGGTCCGTGCGGCCGGCCAGCCAGCCGAGGAACACCAGCCCCGTCTTGAAGAACAGCGTGCTGCGGCCCGGCCCCTGGAAGAGGTGCTGGGACAACTCGTGGGCCTGGCCGAGCTGCTTGCGGAAGGCTTCGGTGTCCCCGCCGTCTAGAGCACGGAACGCCTCGGCGGCCAGCGGGGCGATCGGGGTGAACACGGGTGACAGGGCGTCGCTGAAGCCCTGCTCGTCGCCGGCGATCAGGTCTGCGTAGGTGTCGTAGTCACCGGTGTAGAAGCGGATGCCCTCCGGCAGCCTGCGCCGCAGTGCGATCTCGGCGTCCGCGCTGAGCGGCGCGACCTTGACGCCGTCGACCTTGCCGGCGTTGTCGGCGAGGACGGCGAGGAACGCGTCGGTGGCGGCGGCCGGGTCCTGGTGCCCCCAGTAGCCGGCGTGCCCGGGCACCCACTCGGGCAGCAGCCAGTGCACGACGGCCGGGACCGCGCAGCGGTCCAGCAGGCGGGCGTACACCTCGGCGTACTCCTCGGGGCTGTGTACGGCACCCGCCAGCGCTGCGCTGGCCTGGATGATCGGCTGGGCGCCGGCTTCGTTCACGACGTCCAGCTGCTCCTCGTAGGCGGCGACGACGGCCTCCCGCGAGTGCGGTGTGAACGGGTCGAGCTGGTCGGTCCACACCCCGGCGGCCACCCGGCCCCCGGCCGCGGCGGCGGCGGCCCCGGTACGCCGGATCAGTTCGGCGGCGGTCGCCCAGTCGAGGCCGGCGCCCCGGTGGGCGGTGTCAAGGGCCTCGGCGACGGTGAAGCCGTGCGCCCACAGCTCCTGGCGTACGGCGAGGGTGGCCTCCCAGTCGAGGGCCTGCGGCGGCGGCGGACCGAGGGGGGGACCGAAGGGTTCGTTCGGGGCGAGCGGGTCGCCCAGCACCGGAGCGGCTGCCAGTACGGAGCGGCTGCGGAACGGCGTGTTGTCAGCGGTGAATCCGCGCGGCTCGCGGTTCGGCTGATAGGGCGTCAGTGACCCGTTTTCCTCGGGGAGTTCAATCACGGCGTCAGCTCCGGGATAGGTTGAATTCCCTGAAATGCTAATCGTCGGGGGGGCTTTGCAGGCCACCCCCTAGCGACCCCTAACCGACCTGCCTCGACAATGCAATTCGACCCCCGGCCCGCTAAGCGGAACGGGGGTCGATTCAATAACTGCTCAGCTGGATTCCGGAGCGGTTTCCCGTGGCCGGCGCGGCGACGCCGCCCGGCCACCGGCCGTCCTTCGTCGGAGCGGAGCGCGGATCAGCAGGTCACTCCGCGGTGCGGAACACGGCGGCCTCGGGCTGCGGCACGTACGACTCCCGGGGAGCCGGGGCGCTCTGCGCGACTTCGCCGGTTTCGCCGCCGTTCTGGCCGGGCGGGATGTGCCGCAACCGCAGGGCGGCGAGCAGGGCGGCGGCCAGCGCGACACCGAGGCCGGTGAGGGCCGTGACGTGCATGGCGCTGACGAAGGCGTGGTGCGCGGTGTCCAGCACGGTGGCCGCCTGCGACTTGGGCAGGTTGACGGCCGTCTGGGCCGCGCCGCCGAGGGTCTGCCTCGCCTGCCCGATCGCGGACGCGGGCACCCCGGAGCCGATGTGGTTGTCGAAGTGGTGCCGGTAGACGCTCGCGCCGATGGTGCCGAGGACCGCGATGCCCAGGGCGCCCCCCAGTTCCTGGTGGGTCTGGGTGAGCGCGGAGACCGAGCCGGCCTGCTCCGGCGGTGCTGCGGCGACGACCAGGTCGGTGACCATGGTGAGCACGATCGCCGAGCCCACGCCGATGCCCACGACTCCGTAGACCAGCAGGGTCATGTTGCGGTCGACGCCGATCTGGCTCATGGCCGCGAAACCGGTGGCGCCGAAGACGAAGGCGGTGGCGATGATGTACGCGGGCCGCACCTTGCGTGCGAAGACCACCGCGAACGGGACGAGCAGGAACGTGAGGGCGGGTGAGGCCATCGTCCACAGCGCGGACTCCAGCGGGCGCATCCCGAGCACGCTCATGAGGTACTGGGTGGTGAAGATGCCGTAGCCGATCAGGCAGAAGAAGGCGATCAGGCTGAGGGAGATCGCCGGCGCGAACCCTCGGCGGCGGTAGAGCCTGAGGTCGACCATCGGCGCCTCGAGCCGCGACTGGCGGAACAGGAACAGCGCGCCGATCACGAGACCGGCGGCGATGCTGGCCAGCGGCAGCCGGTCGAATCCGTCGATGGCCCCCTTCTTCAGGCCCCAGATCACGGAGAGCACTGCGGCGAGGGAGAGCAGCGAGCTGAAGGCATCGAACTTCTTCGCGGCGGGGTTGCGGAACTCCGGAACCAGCAGCGGGGCCGCGATCAGCAGGAGCACCAAAACCGGGACGTTGATCAGGAAGATGGAACCCCACCAGAAGCTGTTGAGCAGGCTGCCGCTGATGACGGGTCCGATGGCGGCGCCGGCGGACAGCCCGATCGACCAGACGGCGATGGCGCTGCTGCGCTGCTTGGGGTCACGGAACATGTTGGTGACCAGCGCCAGCGTGGAGGGCATCAGGGTGGCTCCACCGAGACCCTGCAGGGCCCGGGCGGTGATGAGCATCTCGGCGCTGTTGGAGAACGCGGCGGCCACCGAGGCGACGCCGAAGACCGTGGCGCCGATCAGCAGCAGCCTGCGGCGGCCGATGAAGTCGCCGATGCTGCCCATCGTGATGAGCATGCCGGCGAGGATGAAGCCGTAGATGTCGACCATCCACAGCTGCTGGCTACTGGTGGTCTTCAGCTCGGCGGCGATCGACGGCACTCCGAAGTACAGCACCGTGATGTCCATCGAGACCAGAAGGAGTGGGAGGGTGAGGACGGCGAGTGCGATCCACTCCTTGCGTCCTGCCCGTGTTTCTGTGGGGGTCATAACTGCGTCCTTTGTCGCCGTAATTTCGGCTGTCACGGTGTCATACCGACCGGTCGCTGCGACCCCTGCTCGTTCCGCCGCCGTACGAGCCCGCCTGAAATGCGCGCGGACCCATCGGCGTGCAAGAGCCCCAGTCCAGGTTCCATTTAAGCGAGCTCGCGGCGACCGTCGCCACGGGCTGAACCCCCTAACCGCTCCAGAACCACCCCTATCAAATACCCCTATTTCTCAGGCGTTTTTCGAGTTGCGCTCGAGCGGTTCTCCAGCGCTTCTCCACTTTGGTTCCGGCCGGTGCGCCACGTGGCCCGCGAGGGGCGTCACAGGCCCTGCTTGACGGTGGCGCCGCCGTCGACCTTCAGGTGCAGACCGGTGACGTAGCGGGACTCGTCGGAGGCGAGGTAGACGACCGCGTGCGAGACGTCGATCGGGTTCACGAACGGGATGGGCATCGACTGGATGCCGGTGAAGATCGGGTCGACGTCCTCGCGGGTGGGCTGCTCGAGGTCAGGGCGGAAGGTCTTGTACATGGCGTCGTTGAGCAGCATGTGCGTGTCGACGTTGGTCGGGTGCACCGCGTTGACGCGCTGCCCGGTCCCGGCGAGCAGCTGGGCCAGCGTGTTGACGTACTCGACCAGGGTGTGCTTGGCGAAGCGGTAGCCGGCGAACCCGGGGCCGGCGGGAGAGACGTCGCCGTGGCCCGGCTGAAGCCCCGTCACCGAGCCGATGACGATGATGGAGGCGCCCTCGCCCAGATGCGGCAGCGCGGCGTGCACGGTGTTGATCACACCGTTCAGGTTGATGTCGACGGTGTCCGTGAAGGCGCCGATCGGGCGCCCGGCGCCGATGGGCAGGATGCCCGCGTTGGGGATGACCACGTCGAGGCGGCCCAACTGGGCCACGCCCTCGTCGACGGCCGCCTTGAGCGCGTCGCGGTCGCGCACGTCCACGCGCCGGGCGACGACCCGGCGGCCGGCCTTCTCGACCAGCCGTGCCGTCTCGTCCAGGTCGTCGGCGCCCGCCATCGGGTATTCGGCGACCGGTATGTCCTCGCACAGGTCGAGAGCGATGATGTCGGCGCCCTCTTCGGCCAGCCGCACGGCGTGGCTTCGGCCCTGGCCGCGCCCCGCTCCGGTGATCACCGCGACTTTTCCAGCCACCCGGCCCATAAGGACCCTCCCGTTTTACTCGATGGAACAGATGAGGGAACAGATTCAGCCAAACTTGTTTCGCCGGAGAGCAATGCCCCGCCTCATTATTGCGACGAAAACCGGCCGGACGGAGTGCGCAGCACCCCCTAAATATGTAGGGGTGGACTGCTCGCGCGAAGGCCACGCACCATCGTTTCCTGGACGATGACGCACGTCTTCACGAAGGGAGTCGGCCATGGAATTCGACGCGACGGCCGAGACGAGCGAGAACGCGGCGCAGTCCACCCCCGACCCGCTGGTGGCCGAGGAACTGCTCGTCGAAGAGGTCTCGATCGACGGCATGTGTGGCGTCTACTGACCGGAGGTCGCCCGTGTTCACTCCGCAGCGCCCCTACCGGTGCTCACCGAGCGTGGCGCTGCGCCCCGAGCCCTTCGGGGCGCTCGCCTACCACTTCGGCACCCGCAGGCTGTGCTTCCTGAAGACGCCCCAGCTGGTGGCGATCGTCAGATCGCTGGCCGACCACCCGGATGTGCACGCGGCGCTGGACGCGGCCGGACTGACCGTCGCCGAACGCGCCGCCCACCTCGGCGCCCTCGCCTCCCTCGCCGCGGGCGGCGTGATCGAGCCCCGCCCCGGGGAGCCGGCCGGCGACCTCCTGGAGGAAGCAGCGTGAAGCTTGTCGAGCACTTCGAGAGCGGCCTGGACGCCCCCATCTGCCTGACCTGGGAGCTGACCTACGCCTGCAACCTGGCGTGCGTGCACTGTCTGTCCTCCTCGGGCCGGCGTGACCCCAGGGAGCTGACCACGGCCGAGTGCAAGGCCGTGATCGACGAGCTGGAGCGCATGCAGGTCTTCTACGTCAACATCGGCGGCGGCGAGCCGACCGTGCGCGCCGACTTCTGGGAGCTGGTCGAGTACGCCACCGCCCACCACGTCGGGGTGAAGTTCTCCACCAACGGGGTGCGCATCACGCCCGAGCGGGCCCGGTGGCTGGCCGCCAGCGACTACGTCGACGTGCAGATCTCCCTGGACGGGGCGACCGCGGAGGTCAACGACGCGGTGCGCGGCCCGGGTTCGTACGACACCGCGATGGCCGCGATCCGCAACCTGGCGGACGCCGGCATGCGGGACTTCAAGCTCAGCGTGGTGGTGACCCGGCACAACGCCGGCCAGCTCGACGACTTCAAGGCCATCGCCGACACCTACGGCGCCCAGCTGCGCATCACCCGGCTGCGGCCCTCCGGGCGCGGCGCCGACGTGTGGGACGAGCTGCACCCGACCGCCGGTCAGCAGCGCGCGCTGTACGAGTGGCTGCTGGCGCACGGGGAGAACGTGCTCACCGGCGACTCCTTCTTCCACCTCAACGCCCTGGGCGCGCAGCCGCTGCCGGGTCTGAACCTGTGCGGGGCGGGCCGCGTGGTGTGCCTGATCGACCCCGTCGGCGACGTGTACGCCTGCCCGTTCGCCATCCATGACTCCTTCCTCGCCGGCAACGTCCGCTCCCCGGGCGGCTTCGCCGCCGTGTGGCGCGAGTCGGAGCTGTTCGCCGAGCTGCGCTCCCCGCAGACCGGCGGCGCGTGCACGGCCTGCTCGGCGTACGACGCCTGCCGCGGCGGCTGCATGGCCGCGAAGTTCTTCACCGGGCTGCCGCTGGACGGCCCGGACCCGGAGTGCGTGAAGGGCAACGGGGAGCGGGCGCTGGCCGTGGTCGGCGCGGGGGCGGCGCCGCGCCCGGCCGGCGACCACTCGCACCGCACCCGTCCGCGTTCCGGTCCGGTCCCGGTGGCTATCGGGCGCCGCCCGGCCGGTGCCGCGGTGCCGGACCGGTCCTGTGACACCAGCCCGCTGGCCGGGTTCGCGCCCGGGAGCCCGGGGGCCGCGTGACCATGCGTCTGACCGAGCCCGCAGCCCTGGGCCCGTACACCGCCCCGAGCCGGGTGGTGTTCGGGCCGCACGAGACCAACCTGGCCCGCCGCCGTGCGCTGTCGGACCGGCACGTCGCCTACTACGAGCGGCGCGCGGCCGGCGGCGCCGGTCTGGTCGTCACCGAGACGGCGAGCGTGCACGCCTCCGACTGGCCCTACGAGCGGGCCCCGCTGGCCGCGGACTGCGGCCCCGGCTGGGCAGCGACCGCGGCCGCGTGCGCGCCGTACGGAACGCTGGTGGTGGCCTCCCTCGGCCATGCCGGCTCGCAGGGCTCCTCCGCCTACCACCAGTCGGCGCTGTGGGCTCCGTCCCGGGTCGCCGACGTGGTGAGCCGGGAGCTGCCGATGGAGGTGGAGGAGGCCGAACTGGCCGAACTGCGCGCGGGCTTCGCGGCGGCGGCGCGGCTCGCGGTGGACTCGGGGCTGCACGGGGTGGAGGTCGAGGCGGGCCAGTACAGCCTGCTGCGCCAGTTCCTGTCCGGCCTGACCAACCAGCGCCAGGACGCCTACGGCACCGACCGGCTGCTGCTGGTCCGCCGGGTGCTTCAGGACGTGCGCGAGGCCGTGGGCGAGGGGCGGCTGGTGGGGCTGCGGCTGTCCTGCGACGAGCTGGCGCCGTGGGCCGGCATCACGCCGGAGCACGCCGGGGGTTTCGCCCGTGAGCTGGCGCCGCTGCTCGACTACCTGGTGGTGGTGCGCGGTTCGGCGATGTCCGCCTCCGCCACCCGCCCCGACTTCCACACCCCGCCCGGTTTCAACACCGAGCTGTGCGCCGGTGTGCGCTCGTCGGTCGCCGGGGCGGTGCCCGTGGTGCTGCAGGGTTCGGTCACCGACCCGGGCGCGGCCCAGCGGGCGCTGGACGACGGGGTCGCCGACCTGGTGGAGATGACCCGCGCCCAGATCGCCGACCCGGAGCTGGTCGCGCTGGTGCGCTCGGGACATCCCGAGCGGGTGCGGCCGTGTGTGCTGTGCAACCAGAAGTGCCGCGTACGGGACAACCGCAACCCGGTGGTCTCGTGCGCCGTGGACCCCCGCAGCGGCCACGAGACCGAGGACCCGCCGGACACCCCCCTGAGGCGGGGGCCGTTGTCCGTGGCCGCTGCGGCGCGGGAGGCGGACGCTCCCGGGAGGCTCGACGGCGTGCCTCCCGGGGCGTCGTCCGCCGAGGCCGTCCTCGTGGTCGGCGGCGGTCCGGCGGGCCTGGAGGCCGCGCGGGTGCTGGCCGCCCACGGGCACCCGGTGGAGCTGGTGGAGCGCACCGGTCGGCTCGGCGGGATGCTGCGAGTGACGGGCGGGCGCTGGGCGCCGCTGCTGGACTGGCTGGAGTCGGAGGTGCGCAGGCTCGGCGTGGTCGTGCACACCCAAGTCACGGCAAACATCTCCGATTTGACGGGACGACGGGTCGTGCTGGCCACCGGCTCGCGTCCCGGGCCGCGCCGCCACGACGTCGACGGCGGCGAGGTCCTTGAGGCGGCCGACCTGCTCGCGGGCCGGGCAACAGTGCCGGACGGGCCCGTACTCGTCCACGACCCCGTGGGGGACGCGACCGGCGTCGCCCTCGCCGAGCGGCTCGCCGCCCAGGGCCGGCGGACCGCGCTGCTCACCCCGGACCAGGTGGCCGGCACGCAGCTGGCCCTGACCGGCGACCTCGCGGACGCGCACGCGCGGCTCGCCCGCGCCGGGGTCACCCTGCTGCGGCGCGCGGTGCTGCGGGCGGTGCTCCCGGACGCCGCACTGGTCGAGGACACCGTCACCGGCGAGCAGCACAAGGTGGCGTGCGCGGCTGTCGTGCACTGCGGCCACCGGCTGCCCGACACCTCGCTCACCGCCCCGGACGGCGCCGTCGAGGCGGGCGACCGGGTGGCGCCGCGCACGGTGTACGAGGCCCTGCTGGAGGGGCGGCGCGCGGCCCGGGCGCTGTGCGGCGGCGAAGGGGGTGCGCCGCGGTGAGCGCCCTGAAGCTGCTGTTCTCCCCGCTGCGGCTGGGCCCGCTGACGCTCGCCAACCGGATCGTGTTCTCCGCGCATCTGACGAACTACGCCGAGGACGGCCTGCCCAGTGAGCAGCACGCGGCGTACTACGCGGCGCGGGCGGCCGGCGGGGCCGGGCTGATCATCACCGAGGAGCACTCCACCCACGCCACCGACTGGCCGTACGAGAAGCTCATCCACGGCTTCCGGCCGGAGGCGGTGGCCGGGTACCGGCGCATCACCGAGGCCGTGCACGCGCACGGCACCCCGATCCTCGCCCAGCTCAACCACAACGGCGGCCAGGCGTCCTCCATGTACTCGCGGCTGCCGGTGTGGGCACCCTCGCCGGTGCCCGACCCGCTGTTCCGGGAGGTGCCCAAGGAGGTCACCACCGCGGAGATCGCCGAGATCGTCGCCGGGTACGGCACGGTCGCCGGGCACTGCGCGGCGGGCGGCTTCGACGGGGTGGAGCTGCAGTGCTCGCACTCCTCGATCGTGCGCGGCTTCCTCTCCCCCGCCACCAACCTGCGCACCGACGCCTACGGCGGCCCGCTGGAGCACCGGGTGCGGATCCTCCGGGAGATCGTCGACGCGGTGCGCGAGGCGATCGGGCCGGACCGGGTGCTGGGAGTGCGGCTGTGCGGCGACGAGCTGCTGGACGGCGGCACCACGATCGAAGAGGCCGTCGCCACGGCCCGGTTGGTGGAGGCCACCGGCAAGGTCGACTACATCAACACCTCGATCGGCGTGGCCACCTCGACCCTGTACATGATCGAGGCGTCGATGTCGGTGCCGCCCGGCTACGCCCTGTTCGTCTCCAACGCCATCCGCTCGGCGGTGCGGCTGCCGGTGATCGGCGTGGGCCGCATCAAGGATCCGGTGCAGGCCGAACGGGCCCTCGCCGAGGGGCACTGCGACCTGGTCGGTGTGGTGCGCGGCCAGATCTCCGATCCGGACTTCGCCGCCAAGGCCCGCGCCGGGCACACCCCGCACATCCGTACCTGTCTGTCCTGCAACCAGGAGTGCGTGGGCCGGATGGGCCTGAACCGCTGGCTGGGCTGCGTCGAGAACCCGCGTGCGGGCCGCGAGGCGGTGCCGCTGCCGGCGCCGGGCCCGAGGCCGCGCCGAGTGCTGGTGGTCGGCGGGGGCCCGGCGGGGCTCCAGGCGGCGGCGACGGCCGCACAGCGCGGGCACCGGGTGACGCTGTACGAGCGGGCCCCGGCCACCGGCGGCCAGGTGGCCACGGCCGCGAGTGCTCCGAGCCGCGCGGAGTTCCTGGACGTGGTGCGCAATCTGCTCGCCGAGTGCGTGCGCCTCGGCGTGGACATCCGCACCGGCGTGGAGGCGACGGCCGGCTCGCTGCGCGCCGAGGCGCCGGACGCGGTCGTGCTCGCCACCGGGGCCCGGCCCCAACCGCCGTACTGGGCGGGCGACCTGGAGCGTGTGGTGGATGTGCGGGACGTGCTGGAGGGCCGGGCCGCTCCGCAGGCCGGGCAGCGGGTCCTGGTGGTCGACGAACTCGGCTTCCACCAGGCCACGTCCGTGGCGGAGCTGCTGGCCGACCGGGGCTGCCGGGTGCGGATCAGCACGCCCGGAATGGTGGTCGGGCAGGACCTGGGCCTGACGCTCGACCTGGAGACGTACGGCGTGCGCGCCCACGCCAAGGGCATCGCGCACGCCACCGACCAGGTGGTGACGGGGGCCCGGCCGAGCGGGGAGGGGGACGGGGAAGTGGAGCTGGACATCCTCACGCACACCACGAGCACCACGGCGCGGGAACGCTACGACTGGGTGGTGTGCGCCGTGCACCAGGCACCGGAGGACGCGTTGTGGCACGCGCTGAAGGATGCCCCGTTCCCGGTCCACCGGGCCGGTGACTGCCTGGCGCCGCGCCGCGCGCACGCCGCCGTCGTCGAGGGCCACCGGGCGGGGGCGGCGCTGTGAGCGCCCACCTGCCCGACCGGGTGGCCGTGCTCGTCGTACGGGACGGGGTGCTGCCGTCGGGCGCGGACGAGGCCGTGGCCGAGGCCAACGGGCATGCCCTGGTGGCCGGTTCGCGGGCCGCCGCGGGGGCTCGGGAACTCGTCGCCGCCCGGCGGGTGTGGACGGCCGAGAGCGGGACCTCGCCCGCCGCCCTGTCCGTCGCGCTCGCGCCGCTGCTCGCCCCCGTGCACACGGTCGTGCTGCCCGCCTCCCCCGACGGGCGGGACCTGGCGCCGCGTCTGGCCGCCGAGCTGGGGCGGCCGCTGCTCGCCGGCGCCCTTCAGGTGCTGCCGCACGGCGCGGACGTGCTGCGTATGGGCGGGAGCGCACTGGTCGAACTGACCGCGGACGGCCCCTTCGTGGCCACCCTGGAGCCCGGGCTGCGCGGGGCGGTGCCCGTGCCGGGTCCCGCGGAGACGCGCGAACTCACGCTTTGCGGCCCTGCCGCCGCCCCGGACGCGGTGCATGTGGCCGACCTCGACACCTCCGCCGACGCCGGAGATCTCGCCGCCGCCCGCGGGGTGCTCGGCGCGGGCGGCGGGCTGGGCGGACCCGAGGCCGTGGCACTGCTCGCCGAGGCCGGAGCCGCGCTGGGCATGGCGGTGGGCGGCACCCGGGTGGTCACCGACGCGGGCTGGCTGGAGTACGCCCGGCAGATCGGCACCACCGGCGTGACCGTCGACCCCGACGTGTACGTCGCCTTCGGTGTGTCCGGCGCCCCGCACCACACCGGCGGGCTCGGCTCGCCGCGCCATGTGGTGAGCGTGAACACCGACCCGTACTGCCCGATGACCGTCATGGCCGACCTGGGCATCGTGGCCGACGCGCCCGCCGTGCTCGCCGCGCTGACCCGCAAGCTGCGGGAGGTGGGCGATGCCGCCTGAGACGCATTCCGGGCCCGCCTTCGACGTCGTCGTGGTCGGTGCGGGACCCGCCGGGTCGGCCGCCGCGCTGGAGGCGGCGCGCGCCGGGCTGTCGGTGGCGCTGCTGGAGCGCGGGCCCTACCCGGGCGCCAAGAACGTGTACGGCGGCGTGGTCTACGGCCGGGTCCTGGACGAGCTGGTGCCCGGCTGGTGGGAGCAGATGCCGGTGCAGCGCTGGGTGACCCGGCGCTCCACCATGCTGCTCACCGACAGCCAGGCGCTCACCGTCGACTTCCGCACCGAGGACTGGGGCCGCCCCCCGTACAACGGCGCCACCGCCTTCCGTGCCGAGCTGGACGGCTGGCTCGCCGCACGGGCCGAGGAGGCGGGTGCCGTGCTGGTGCCGTCGACCACGGCCACCGGGCTGCTGCGGGACGCCGCCGGACGGGTCACGGGGGTGCGCACCGACCGTCCGGACGGTGATCTGACCGCCCGGCTCGTCATCGCCTGCGACGGCGTCAACTCCTTCCTCGCCAAGGAGGCGGGGCTGTTCGCGAAGGTGCCGGGCAAGCAGGCCGAGCACACCTCGCTGGGCGTGAAGGAGACCCTGGCCCTGCCGCGCGAGGTCATCGAGGAGCGGTTCGGGCTGAGCGGCCGGCACGGCCAGGACATCGAGGTCCTCGGCTGCACCGGCGGCATCCCCGGCGGTGGCTTCCTCTACACGAACCTGGAGTCGGTCAGCGTCGGCGTGGTGCTGTCGCTGACCGGGCTCGCCGCGTCCGGGGAACGGCCCGAGGCGGTGCTGGCCGGCCTGAAGGCACACCCGGCGATCGCCCCGCTGCTGCGCGGCGCCGAGCTGAAGGAGTACTCCGCCCACCTGATCCCGGAGGGCGGCTACGACACCATGCCCGAACTCGTCACCGACGGCATGCTGGTGGCCGGGGACGCGGCCGCGATGTGCCTGGCCGCCGGGGTCTGGCTGGAGGGCGTCAACTACGCGCTGGCGGCCGGCATGTACGCCGGCCGGACCGCGGCCGCCGCCGTCGCCGCGGGCGACACCTCCCGTGCGGGGCTGGCCGGTTACCGGCGCCTGCTGGAGGAGTCCTTCGTGCTGGCCGACCACCGCAGGCTGCGCCGGGTGCCGGGGCTGGTCTTCTCCGACCGGGTGCAGCGGTCGTACCCGGGGCTGCTGTGCGAGGTGGCCCAGGGGTTCTTCACCGTGGACAACCCGCGTCCCAAGCCGGGCCTGCGCCGGCTGCTGTCGGACGCGGCCCGCGGGCGCGGTGTGCGGCTGCGCCATCTGCTGTCCGACGCGTTCACCGCAGTGAGGTCCTTCCGATGACCCAGTCCAGTCCCCACGCCCACCGTGCCGGTGTGTCCTTCGAGGACCGCATGGCCACGGTGGACTTCCGCGTCGCCGAGCGCGCGCACATCACCGTGGACACCGATGTGTGCCGGTCCTGCGAGGTGCGGGCCTGTGTGCACGCCTGCCCCGCCGCGCTGTTCGTGCCCACGGACGACGGCGGAATCCTGTTCAACTACGAGCAGTGCTTCGAGTGCGGCACCTGCTACCAGGTGTGCGACGCGCCCGGCGCGCTCAGCTGGACCTATCCCGAGGGCGGCCACGGGGTCGCCTTCCGGCAGGGGTGAGCGCCGTGCTGGTGGCCGCCGCCCTGCGCTGGACGGATCCGCGCGCGTCCGCGGACCCGCTGACGGGGCAGGCCCCGAGCGCGCCGTACGCGGCCGGGGCCTCCCCCGCGGACCGGTGCGCTCTGGAGCACGCGCTGCGGCTCGCCGAGCGGCTCGGCGGGCGCTGCCTGGCGGTGACCGTGGGACCCGCGGGCGCCGAGGAGATGCTCCGCGAGGCCCTGGCCGCCGGCGCCGACGAGGTGCTGCGCGTCGACGGTCCGGACGACGACGAGGCGGCGACCGCCCACAGCCTGCTGGCCGGGCTCACCGCCCGGGGCCCGCTGCCGCGGGTGGTGGTGTGCGGGGACCGCTCACTGGACCGGGGCACCGGCGCCACCCCGGCTCTGCTGGCCGGGCTGCTGGGGGCCGCTCAGGCGTTGGGGCTGACGGAGCTGGCGGCCGGGGCGGACACCGCCGCCGGGGTGGCGCTGCGGGCGGTGCGGCGGCTGGACGGCGGACGCGCGGAGGAACTGGCGGTGCCGCTGCCCGCGGTGTGTTCGGTGGAGCCGGGGACCGTGCGGCCCCGGCGGGCGGCGCTCGCCGCGACCCTCGCCGCGCGCCGGGCGGACATCGCCGTCGTGCGGGTGGGTGCGCGGGAGGGCGCCGGGGTGCGGGCCGGTCGCATGCGCCCGTACCGGCCGCGGCCCAGGGCGCTGCCCGCCCCCGAGGGCGGCACCCGGCAGCGGCTGCTCGCGCTCACCGGTGCCCTCGCCCCGCCCCGTACCCCGCCCCGGGTGGTCACCCCCGGTTCCGCGGAGGAGGCGGCCGAGCTGCTCCTCGCCGAGCTGCGGGAGCACGGCGTGGACGCACCGGCGCGAGGGGCCTGAACGGTGGGAAGGGGACCGGCGTTGGAGAACGCACCCGAGTCCGGGGGGCGGCGCACGGCCGTCGTGACCGGCGCGGCGCGCGGCATCGGCGCGGCCGTGGTGGAGCGGCTGGCGGCGGACGGCTGGCTGGTGGTGGCCGTGGACGTGTGCCGGGATCTGCCGGGCGTCGGTTACCCGCTGGGCACCGAGAAGGAGCTGTCGGCGCTGGCGGAACGATGGCCGGACGCGGTGCTGCCGGTGGTCGCCGACGTACGCGACCAGGCGGCCCTCGACGCGGCCGTCGAGCTGGCGCACCGGCGCTCCGGGCACCTGCACGCGGCCGTGGCCGCCGCCGCGGTGATGGCCGGCGGGCGGCCGCTGTGGGAGACCACCGACGCCGAGTGGGACGCCCTGTTCGACATCGGGGTGCGCGGGGTGGCCAACCTGGCCCGTGCCGCCGTACCCCGGATGCTGGCCGCGCCCGGGCCGCGCTCGGGCCGGTTCGTCGCGCTCGCCTCGGCCGCCGCCCACCACGGGCTGTGGCACCTGGCCGGGTACAACGCGGCCAAGCACGCGGTGGTGGGCCTGATCCGGGGGCTGGCCGCCGACCTGCGCGGCACCGGTGTGACCGCCACCGCCGTCTCCCCCGGCTCCACCCGCACCCCCATGCTCCAGGCCAGCGCCGACCTGTACGGGCTGCCGGACACCGCCGAGTTCGCCGGGCACCAGCTGGTCGAGCGCCTTCTGGAACCCGAGGAGGTGGCGGCCGCCGTGTGCTGGCTGTGCGGTGCGGAGGCGTCCGCCATCACGGGCACGGTCGTGCACGCGGACGGAGGTTTCATGCCATGAGCACTTCGAGCACGGCGGTGACGGTGCCGGAGGCGGCTCCGTTGCGTCTGGACCCGGATGTCTCCCTGAGCCGGCTGGACGGAGGCCGTACGCTGCTCGGCGGCTCGCCCTACCGGGTGCTGCGGCTGAGCGAGGCCGGGGCCCGGCTGGTCGACGGCTGGCTCGAGGGCCGGGCGGTGTCTGGTGCGCCCCGGCTCCGGCGGCTGGCGGAGCAGCTGATCACCGCCGGTCTGGTCCATCCCCGTTACAGCGCGGGCCCGTTCACCGAGGCCGACGTCACCGCCGTGATCCCGGTCCGCGACCGCCCCGAGGTGACGCAGACACTGGCGCGGCTGACGGAACTCGCCGCCGCGGTGGTGGTGGACGACGGCAGCGCGGTGCCGCTGCCCGGTGCCACCGTGCGGCATCCGGCCGCGCGCGGTCCGGCCGCCGCGCGCAACAGCGGCTGGCGGCTGGCGGACACGGAGCTGATCGCCTTCCTGGATGCCGACGTGGTGCCCGAACCGGGCTGGCTGGAGGCCCTGTTGCCGCACTTCGCCGATCCGCGGGTGGCCGCGGTGGCACCGCGCGTGCGCAGCCGGCCGGGCGACAGCGCGCTGGACCGCTACGAGCAGGACCGCTCCCCCATCGACCTGGGCCCGCTGCCGGCGGTGGTCCGCCCCGGCAGCCGGGTCAGCTATGTGCCGACGGCCGCCCTGGTCGTACGCGGGTCCGCGCTGCGTGCGCTGGGCGGGTTCGACGAGACGATGCGCTTCGGCGAGGACGTCGACCTGGTGTGGCGGCTGGCCGGCCACGGGCAGCTGGTGCGCTACGAGCCGGCCTCCCAGGTGTGGCACGCGCCCCGGTCCCGGTGGTCGGCGTGGGCGCGGCAGCGCTTCGACTACGGCACCTCGGCCGCCCCGCTCGCGCTGCGCCACGGTGCCGCGGCGGCGCCGGTGCGGGTGTCGCCGTGGACGCTGGCGTGCTGGGGCGCCGTGGCGGCGGGCCGACCGGCCGCCGCCTCCGCCACGGCCCTGATCACCGCGTCGCTGCTGCCGCGCAGACTGCGCGGGGTGGGGGTACCGGCCGAGGAGTCGGTGGCGCTTGCGCTGCGCGGCCACTGGGGTGCGGGCCGGATGTTCGCGGACGCGGTCACCCGCTCGTGGTGGCCGGTGGCGGTGCCGGCCCTGGCCGCCTCCCGGCACGGGCGGCTGCTGCTGGCCGCCGCCTGGGCCCGCCATGTGGCCGACTGGCGCGCGCAACGCCCCGCGCTGCCGCTGCACCAGTGGCTCCCGGCCCGTATCGCCGACGACCTCGCCTACGGCGCCGGCGTCTGGTGGGGCGCCCTGCGCCACCGCACCCTGGCCCCGCTGCTTCCGGACGCCCAGGAGTGGCCGGGGCGGGACGGGGTGCGACGGGCCTGATCCGGGCGGCCGGACGCGGCACCTGCCGGGACACCGGAGCCGGACGCGCCGGGTAAGGCGAGGCCGATCCCGGGCCCACGCGAACAGAACGACGTGCGGCCCGGGCCGAAACCGGGCGGACCGCGGCGAGGCTCGGCACCCACCGTGCCGGCGCCGCATCGGCCGGGACACCGGAGCCGGGACGCGCCGAAACAGCGGGGCCGATGCCGGGGCCGCGCGAGGACAACGGCACGCGGCCCGCGCGAACAGCACGACGTGCGACCGGAGCCGAAACCGGGCGGACGGCGGCGAGGCTCGGCGCGGTGTCGGCCGGGACGCCGGGGACGGACGTGCCGAAGGCCGAGGCCGGGGGCGCGCGCACGGAACGACATGCCGCGCGAACAGAACGACCGCGCGAGGCCGCCGTCGGCCCGCGCAGTCCTGGGAGACGGAAAGGTGTGAGACGGATGCCCGAGCCGCGCAGGCTGGCCGGGACGACGTGGCCGGAGATCGCCGCCACGGCCGACCGGAGTGTCCTGGTCGTGCCGGTGGGGTCCACCGAGCAGCACGGGCCGCATCTGCCCTTCACGGTGGACACGGACATCGCGCTCGCGCTGGCGGAGCGGCTGGCGGCGGCCCGGGAGTGGGTGGTGCTCGCCCCGCCCGTGCACTACGGCTCCAGCGGAGAACACGCCGGGTTCCCCGGCACCCTGTCGATCGGGCAGCAGGCCACCGAACTGCTGCTGACCGAACTGGGCCGCTCCGCCGACGCGTTCGCGGCCGTCGCGTTCGTCTCGGCGCACGGCGGCAACGCCGGTCCGGTGCGGCGCGCGGTGGAGCGGCTGCGCGGCGAGGGGCGCCAGGCGTACTTCTGGGAGCCGAAGGGGGATCCGGCCGACAGTCACGCCGGACAGGCCGAGACCTCGGCCATGCTGGTGCTGCGGCCCGGCGCCGTTCGACTGGAACGGGCGGAGGCGGGGGACACCCGGCCGTTGTCCGTCGTCCTGCCCGAGCTGCGGCGCGGCGGGCTGCGCGCGGTCAGCGTCAACGGGGTGCTCGGGGATCCGACCGGAGCCCGTGCGGCCGGCGGGCGGCTGCTGCTGGACGCCTGGGCGGCTGGTCTGATCGCGGCCAGCGGATCCTGGCGTCCCGGCCACAACCCGCACCAGCCGTAACCTGCGGTCCAGTTGACGGATGGGTATGGGACACAATCTGACTGTGCAGTTCACGATTCTGGGTCCGATGGAAGTGCGGGACGCCGAAGGCGAACCGCTGGAACTGGGCGGTCCGCGGCCGCGTTCGGTCCTCGCGCTCCTGCTGTCGTCCCCCGGCCAGGTGGTGACCACGGACCGGCTGATCGACGAAGTGTACGGTGACGAGCCGCCCGCGGGCGCCGCCAACGCCCTCCAGTCCCAGGTGTCCCGGCTGCGGCGTCGGCTCGGCGTGCGGATCGAGTCGCTGCCCACCGGCTATCGGCTGGACATCGATCCCGACGACGTCGACGCGCACCGGTTCGAACGCCTCGCGCAGCAGGGACGACAGGCCCTGGCGGCGGGCGACCACGCACGGGCCGGCTCGCTGCTGCGGGAGGCCCTCCAACTGTGGCGGGGACCGGCCCAGACGGGGCAGGCCGAGCGGTTGGAGGAGCTGCGCCTGACGGCGAGCGAGGACCGCTTCGAGGCGGAGCTGGCCCTGGGCGAGGCGGCGTCCCTGGTGCCCGAACTGCAGGAGCTCGTCGCGGCGCACCCGCTGCGCGAGCGGCTGTGCGGCCAGTTGATGCGGGCGCTGCACGGCAGTGGCCGGCAGGCCGAGGCGCTGAGCCTGTACGAGCGGACGCGGGCAACACTCGCCGAGGAACTCGGAGCCGACCCTTCGCCCGAACTGGCGGCTGTGCACCTGGAGTTGCTGCGGTCCGCGAGCGCTCCGGCGCAGGCCGCCCCGCGGGGGGTGCCCGCCCAGTTCACCAGCTTCGTGGGCCGGGAGACGGAGTTGCGCCGCATCGGCGACCTGCTGCGCAGCGCGCGTCTGGTCACGCTGATCGGACCCGGTGGCGTGGGCAAGACGCGGCTCGCCGTGGAAGCGGCCGGCCGGGAGACGGGCGATGTGTGCTTCGTGGAGCTGGCGCCGCTGGCGGACGGCGCACAGATCGCGGCCGCCGTGCTCGGCGCCCTGGGGCTGCGGCCCTCGTCGGGCGGCGGCCCGGACTTCGAGGAGCGTCTGGTCACCGCACTCGCCGAGCGGTTGCTGCTGCTGGTCCTGGACAACTGCGAGCACGTCCTCGAGGACACCGCCCGCCTGGCACGCCGGCTGCTCGGGCAGTGCCCTGGGGTGCGGGTGCTGGCGACCGGCCGCGAGGCTCTGGGGCTGACCGGTGAGGCGCTGTGCCCGCTGTCCCCGCTGGAACCCCGGTCGGCCGTACGGCTGTTCCAGGACCGGGCGGCGGCGGTGTCCCCAGCTTTCGCGGCTCGCGCGGAGCAGGACGAGCAGGCCTCGGTCGTGGAGCGGATCTGCGTCGCCCTGGACGGACTGCCGCTGGCGCTGGAACTGGCGGCGGCCCGGCTGCGGACGCTGTCGGTGGAGGATGTGGCCGCCCGCCTGGACGACCGCTTCCGCCTGCTGTCGCGCGGTGACCGCACCGCGGCGCCCCGGCACCAGACACTGCGTGCCGTGGTGGAGTGGAGCTGGGAGCTGCTGGACGACGACGAACGGGCGATGGCCCGCAGACTGACGGTCTTCGCGGGCGGGGCGACCCTGGCGGCCGCCGAGGCGGTCTGCGGACTGCCCGACGCGGAGGAGCTGATCGACTCGCTCGTGAGCAAGTCGCTGCTGGAGGCCCGCGACGGGCGGCTGAGGATGTTCGAGACGGTGCGGGCGTTCTGCGCCGAGCGGCTGGCGGACTCCGGGGAGGAGGAGCGCTTCCGCGCGGCCCATGCCGGGTACTTCCTGGCGCTGGCGGAGCGGGCGGAACCCTTCCTGCGCCGCACGGAGCAGGTGGAGTGGCTGGCGCGGCTCGCCGCCGAGCAGGACAACTTCCAGGCGGCGCTGCGCTGGTCGGTGTCGGCGGACGCGGTGCTCGGGCTGCGTCTGATGTCGGCCCTGACCTGGTACTGGTGGCTTCGCGGCCTGCATGGCGAGACCGCCCCGCTGGCCGCGGCCCTGCTGGCGACTGCGGGCGACGAACCACCCGCGGAGCTGGTGGAGGAGTACGTGCTGTGCGTGCTCAACGCCTATGCACAGGACCGCTCGTCCCCGGCGGCCGACTCCCGGCTGGACCGGGTGGAGGACATCCTGCGGGACCTGCGCAGGCCGCTTCGGCGGCCGGTGCTGACCGTGCTGTGGGCGGTCATCGGCGGGCCGGGCCGGGCGTCCGACGACAGCGTCCGGCGCCGCCAGATCGGCTCGGACACCTGGTCCAGGGCGGTCAGTCTGATGGGAGGCGGCTTCGAGCCCTGGTACGAGGGACGCCCGGGCGAGGCGGAGGAACAGTTCGCCACGGCGCTGGCGGGTTTCCGGGAGACCGGGGACCGCTGGGGCATGGCGAACTCACTCGATCCGCTGGCGATGTTCGCCGACTGGCGCGGGGACCGGCGGCTGGCCCTGGCCAGGCTGGACGAGGCGCTCCGGCTGGTCGGCCAGCTCGGTGCCCCCGAGGAGACCGCCGACCTGCTGCGCCGCCGCGCCGACGTCCTGCTGCACGACGGCGAGCTGGACCAGGCGGTGACACACTACGAGCAGGCTGCGGAGGTGGCCCGGCGCATCGGCATCCTGGACAAGGTGGCCGCGGCGCAGCGCGGGCTGGGCGACGTGGCACGGCTCTCCGGCAAGACGGCCGAGGCACGTCACTGGTACGAGCGCGCGATGGCCTCGGTCGCGGACGGCTGGACCGGGGCCGCGGAGATACAGCAGGTCTTCACCGGGCTCGGCCGCACCGCGGAGTCCGAGGGGCGGGTGGCGGAAGCCCGGTCCTGGCACGAGCGTGCGCTGACCCTGGCGCAGGAGCGCATGACCCCGGCCGAACTGGCGGTCGCCGCCGAGGGCTTGGCCGGGCTGGCCGTGTCGGAGGGGGCGGGGGAACGCGCCGCCGTACTGCTCGGGGCGGGGGTGACGCTGCGGGGCATGCCGGTCGCCGGGGATCCCGACGTCGCGCGGATCGCCGCCGCAGCCAGGGAACTGACCGGCGAGGAGGCGTACGCGCGCGCCTACGGCCGGGGTCTCGCGCTGTCCCAGGGAGGAGCGCTGACCGTCCTTGGTCAGGGACGGTCAGCGGACGGTACCTGACCGGTAAGCGGCCCCGAGCATGCTCTGTTCCGGAAGCGGAAACGACGACCGGACGAGGAGCATCCCATGAACGAGACCCCGCGCCAGCCCCTGCAGGGCATGACCGTGCTGATCTCCGGCGCGAGCGTCGCCGGCCCGGCGCTGGCCCACTGGCTCAGCGGCTACGGCTGCACGGTGACCGTGGTCGAGAAGGCCCCGGCGCTGCGCGGGGGCGGCTTCACCGTGGACTTCCGCGGCGACGCCCACCGGACGGTGCTCCAGCGGATGGGCATCTGGGAGGAGATCCACCACCACCAGACCCACATGGGCGAGCAGGTGATGCTCGACGCCGCCGGCCAGGAGCAGCTGACGCTGCCGCCGGAGTTCATGAGCGGCGAAGTGGAGATCTTCCGCGGTGATCTCTCCCGGATCCTGTACGAGCGGACACGGCAGAGCGTGGAGTACGTCTTCGGTGACTCCATCACCTCGCTCTACGACTGCGGTGACGGGGTGTGGGCCGGCTTCGAGCGGTCGGCACCGCGCCGCTTCGACCTGGTGGTGGGCGCGGACGGGCTGCACTCCAACGTGCGGCGGCTGGCCTTCGGGGACGAGTCCCGGTTCCTGCACCACCTCGGCTACTACGTCGCCGGTTTCGACGCCCCCAACCACCTCGGTCTGGACCGCTCCGCCCGCTGGTTCAACGCCCCGGGCCGGGCGCTGAGCATGTCCAACTACGGCGACAGCCCGGACCGGGCGATCGTCTCCATGGTCTTCTCCTCCCCGGAGCTGTCGTACGACCGGCACGACATCGCCCAGCAGAAGCGGATTCTCGCCGACCGGTACGCCGGTCTCGGCTGGGAGGTGCCCCGGGCGCTGCGCGACCTCGACGCGGCGGAGGACCTCTACTTCGACGCGCTCGCCCAGATCCGCATGGACCGGTACTCCAAGGGCCGTGTGGTGCTGCTCGGGGACGCCGGCTACGGCGCCACCATGGGTGGCATGGGCACGGGGCTGGCCATCGTCGGCGCCTATGTGCTGGCCGGGGAACTCGCGCTGCACCGCGATCACCGCACCGCGTTCGCCGCCTACGAGGCCGGGATCCGGGAGTTCGCCGAGGGGTGCCAGAAGACTGCGGCCGGCGCCGGGGGGTTCCTCGCGCCGGCAACGGACAAGAAGATCCGCAGCCGCAACCGCACCTACCGGATGCTCAGCTCCCGTCTGATGTCCGGCATCTTCGACCGGCTCTCGGTGAAGGCGGCCAACAACATCCGGCTCACGGACTATCCGGCGGCGGTCGGCACGTCGGCGGCCTTCGCTGCCGCGTAGCCCGTGGCACGGGCCGCGTCCCGTCCGGGTCAGGTGACCCGGACGGGACTTTTTACATGCCGCGTTCCGGCGGCGGTCCAGGGAAATTCGAGGCTCGTCCCCCCGTGCCCCGGAACTCTGGGCATTCTGCGGTACGGACCCTTTGATAGGGGGAGTTAGGGGTTTGACCGCTCCTCCCTCCTCCATACCGTGGTCGTCGAGGTTTCGTTCCGGGATTTCGTCCCGGGATATCAACGAACCGAGCCATAACTCGAGGCAGGAGTGCGGCCTTGGTCAGCCACTCGTATTCGGCACGCGAAGACACAGGAAAACTTGTCCATGGCTTGCTGGACGACGCCGCCGCCGAAGTGCCGGACGCTCCCGCGATCCGTGACGGGTCCGGATCATGGACGTACCGGGAACTGAGCGAATACAGCCAGGCGTTCGCCCTCTGGCTGCGTGAGTCGGGTGTCGGCCGGGGCGACCGCATCGTGCTTCAGCTGCCGACCGGGCGGGAGCTGGCGGCCATGTTCTACGGGGCGGCCCGGTGCGGTGCCGTCTTCGTGCCGGTCAACCCCAGTATGAAGACGTACCATCTGCGCCACGTCGTCGCCAACGCCGAACCCAGGCTGCTCATCGGCGACGCCGCGACGGCGGGGAATCTGCGGGAGATCGCGAGCCCGGTGCACCAGCTGGACCAGGTGTGGGCCCAGGTGGAGGAACTGCGCGGCAGCGCCGACCGCTTCGAGCCCGAGCCGGTGCGCCCCGACGACGTGGCGACTCTCATCTACACCTCGGGCAGCACCGCCGCCCCCAAGGCGGTCGTGTGCCCGCACTCCCAGGTGACCTTCGCCTCCCGCGCGCTCACCGAGGCACTCGGCTACCGGTCCGACGACGTGGTTTTCTGCCGGTTCCCGATGTCCTGGGACTACGGCCTGTACAAGGTCGTGATGACGTGCGTGGTGCGCTGCGAGATCGTGCTCGCCGACCGGGAGTCCGACCTCCTGCTGCTGCGGCGGATGCGGGAGGTCGGTGCCACGGTGGTGCCGATCGTTCCCTCGTTCGCCTCGATGATCCTCAGCCTGTCCCGTCGGCACGAGGGCGGTCTCCCTCCGGTGCGCATGTTCACCAACACCGGGGCGGCCCTTCCGCAGTCGACCATCGACGCACTGCGCGAGATGTTCCCGGGCGTCCGCGTGGTGCGCCAGTACGGCCAGACCGAGGCCAAGCGCATCACCGTGATGCCGCCCGACGAGGATCTCCAGCGCCCCGACTCGGTCGGTCTGCCGCTGCCCGGCACCCGGGTGCTCATCCTGGACACCGAGGGACGCGAGGTGCCCACGGGCGAGGTGGGGGAGATCGTCGCCGTGGGCCCGCATGTGATGCCGGGCTACTGGAACAGCCCGGACACCACCGCGAAGGCCTTCCGACGGCTGCCCGCGACCGGTGAACCCTGCCTACACACCGGTGACTACGGCTGCCTCGACGCGGACGGATACCTCTACTTCCGCGGTCGCCGGGACGACATGTTCAAGCGCAAGGGCTTCCGGATGAGCACCCTGGAGATCGAGGGCGCCGCGATGGACATCCCCGGGGTCAGGGCCGCCGCCGCCATCCCGCCGAGCGAGCGGCACGACCTCGCGCTCTTCGTGGAGAGCGACCTGAAACCGGCCACGGTCCTCAAGGAGATGGCGGCCCGCCTGGAGCCCGCGAAGGTCCCCGCGCTCTGTCGCGTCCTGACCGACTTCCCCCTCACCCAGCACGGCAAGAACGCCCGCCAGGCACTGACCGAACTGCTGCTCGTCGAGGGGAGCGGACGATGACCGCCCGGACACCGGACCCGACCGACCTCGCCCGCCGCTACGGCACCCCGCTGTACGTGTACGACCTGGACCGGGTCCGCGCCGCCCGGCGTGACCTGTTCGGCTGGCTTCCCGACGGGTTCGAGGTCTTCTACGCCTTCAAGGCCAACCCGCACGTCGATCTCGTACGGGCGCTGCGCGAGGGCGACGGCCCGGCCTGCAAGGCCGAGATCAGCTCGACGGGCGAGCTGGCGGCCGCACTGGAGGCCGGGTACCCCGGCACCGACATCCTCTACACCGGTCCCGGCAAGACCCCCGGGGAGCTGCGCGAGGCGATCGCGAGCGGCGTGCGCTGCTTCTCCGCCGAATCCCTGACCGACCTGGAGCACATCGGCGAGTCCGCGCTGGAGCACGGCGTCGTCGCCGACTGCCTGCTGCGGATCAACAGCGCCAAGGCCGGCGCCACCACCAGTATCCGGATGACCGGCGTACCCACCCAGTTCGGCATCGACAGCGAGACGATCCCCGACATCGCCCAGCGGCTGCGCGAGGTGCCGGGCACCTCGATCGCCGGTCTCCACCTCTTCTCGCAGAGCAACGCGCGCGACGAAGCGGCACTGATCGGTGAGCTCACGCACACCATCGCCGTGGCCGCGGCGATCGAGGAGGATCTCGGCGTTCCGCTGCGCCTGCTCGACATCGGCGGCGGCTTCTCCGTGCCGTACGCCCAGGCCGGCGAGCGTGCCCGCTACCCCAAGCTCAAGGCCGAGCTGGAGGCCTCGCTGGACGTGCACTTCCCCCGCTGGCGCGAGGGTACGCCGCGGCTGGCGGTGGAGTCCGGACGGTACCTGGCCGGCGACAGCGGCACACTGGTGGCCCGGGTCAGCAACGTGAAGGTCAGCCGGGGCAAGAAGTTCGTGATCCTCGACGCCGGCATCAACACCTTCGGCGGGATGTCCGGGCTGGGCCGGCTGCTTCCGGTGTCGGTGCACGTCCCGGCCGACGGTGAGACCGAGCAGGCCAGCCTGGTCGGGCCGCTGTGCACGCCGGGCGACGTACTCGGCCGTCAGATCGAGGTGCCGGTGCTGTCCCCCGGTGACCTCGTGCGCATCCCCAACGCGGGGGCGTACGGGCCCACGTCCAGCCTGCTGATGTTCCTCGGCCGCCCGGCGCCCACCGAGGTCGCGGTCGGCGGCGGCGAGATCGTCTCCGTCTCCCGCATCGAACACGTACGCACCTGGGTCGAGGAGCGTGGCGATGACTGAGCGGACGGCCGTGGAGACGACCGAGCGGGCGTATCCGGCCCCCTCGCGCGGGACCGTGGTCATCAGTTCGCTGGCCTCCGATTCCCACACCTGGAACCTCGTCTTCCTCCAGCTCCTCATCGAGGAGTGCGGGTACGAGGTGGTGAACCTCGGACCGTGCGTGCCCGACGAACTCCTGGTCGCCGAGTGCAGCGCGCGCCGGCCGGAGATGATCGTCATCAGCAGCGTCAACGGGCACGGCCACCAGGACGGCATGCGGGTCATCGAACGGCTCCGGGACTGCGATCCGCTCGCCGCGACGCCCATCGTGATCGGCGGAAAGCTGGGCACGGACGGGGGCGAGGGGCAGGACCGTACGGGCGAGCTGATCGCGGCCGGGTTCGACGCGGTCTTCGAGGACGGCAAGGAGCCGATCGCGGCGTTCCGGACCTTCCTCGACGCACTGCCGCGGCCCGTGCAGCGGTTCACCGAAATGCCCAGGATCTCCGCATGACCGGGACCCCGCCGGTGCGGCCCCAGGAGGCCCGGCCGCCGGTGGACTTCGGGGAGTTCGTGCGTACGGCGGGCGGCCATGGCCGCCTGGTCGTACAGCCCCGAATGGGCTTCGGCGACCCGGAGAAGATGCGCGAAGGACTGGCGGCCACGAAGGCGGCGGAGGCCACCACGGTGGGCACCCTGACCCTCGACAGTTACACCAGGGTGGGCGACCTGGAGGCGGTCGAGAGCGCTCTGCGCAGGGGAATCGACCTCAACGGCTACCCGGTCGTCACCCATCCGCCCGCCACCACCGCCGCGGTGCTGGACGGGCTGCGGGACGACACCTTCCCCGTGCAGATCCGGCATGGCTCCGCCACGCCCATCGACATCTTCTGGGCGATGATGCGGCTCCGGCTCAACGCGACCGAGGGAGGCCCCGTTTCCTACTGCCTCCCCTACGGGCGTACGCCGCTTGCCGACGCCGTCCGCAACTGGGCGGGCTGCTGCGAACTCTTCGCGCGGTTGCGGGAGGTGGGGATCGAGCCGCACCTGGAGACGTTCGGCGGCTGCATGATGGGACAGCTGTGCCCACCCAGCCAACTGGTCGCCATCAGCCTCCTGGAGGCGATGTTCTTCGCCCAGCACGGCATCCGTTCGCTGTCGCTCAGCTATGCGCAGCAGACCGACATGCGGCAGGACCAGGAGGCGGTGGCCGCGCTGCGCAGGCTCTGCGCGGAACTGCTGCCGACCCGGAACTGGCACATCGTGATCTACGCCTACATGGGGGTCTACCCCGAGACCTCCCGGGGCGCCTACGGGTTGCTGGCCAGGGCCGCCGAACTGGCCGTGACGAGCGGTGCGGAGCGGCTCATCGTCAAGACGGCCGCGGAGGCCCGCCGCATCCCCACGGTCTACGAGAACGTCCTGGCACTCGAATACGCGGCGCACTCCGCACGAGTGGCGGCACGCCAGGAGACTCCGGACGCGGCCGGGATCCCGGCCGACTCCCAGACCTACCTCGAGGCGCGTGCGCTGGTGGAAGCCGTCCTCGGACTCGACGCCGATCTCGGACGCGCCCTGCTCACCGCGTTCCGCCGCGGGTACCTCGACGTGCCGTACTGCGTGCACCCCGACAACGCGGGCCGCACACGCAGCCGTATCGATTCCGACGGCAGGCTCCGCTGGACGGATATCGGGAATCTTCCACTGGCCAAAATCGCGGAGCTGGGGCAGTCGAGAAGGATTACCTCGGCGGACCTGATGAATGACCTGTACCACGTGCGGCGCACGTTCGACGAACCGCCGCAGGAGCTCGGTGAACCGATCACCGCGCAGCTCGTCCACGATTAGTGGACCAGTAGGGGCGCATTAGGGGTGTGGATGCGTACAGGCCCCGCCCTAGTGTGTCGACTCCGGGTGTATCCCGGATATTTGACCATTCCTGGCATGGCGACAGCAATTTAGGTGTGGAGTGTGCCGATGAGCGGGTCCGGAAGCAGCTTCATTTCTGACTCCCAGCACGAGCCGGACGGCGCCCCGGACTCCCGGTCGGCTCTGGTGCGTCGGCTGGAGCCGATGCCGGCCGCCGAACAGGTCCGGGTCCTGCTCGACCTGGTGCGTGCCGAGTCTCTGGAGATCCTGCGCGCGATCCGCCCGGAACCGCCGGCCTCGGTCCACCCCGAGCTGCCCTTCAAGGAGCAGGGCCTGGACTCTCTGGGGCTGGTCGCCCTGCACACGCGGGTGAACGAGGTCACCGGACTCGCCCTGCCGCCCACGGTCGCGTTCGACCACCCCACTCCGGCCTCGCTCGCTGCCTTCCTGCGCGCCGAACTGCTCGGCTCCGGCGCCGAACCGGACATCGCCGCCCCGGTGACCCGGCTGGCGGCGGACGACGACGATCCGATCGTGGTGGTCGGCCTCGCGTGCCGCTTTCCCGGCGGCGTCGAGAACGCCGACGACCTGTGGACACTGGTCAACGACGGCCGCGAGGTGCTCTCGGACTTTCCCACCGACCGCGACTGGGACCTGGAGAACCTCTTCGACCCGGACCCGGCCACGCCGCGCAAGAGCTATGTGACAAAGGGCGGGTTCCTCGACACCGCCACGCAGTTCGACGCCGACTTCTTCGGCATCAGCCCGCGCGAGGCGCTCGCCATGGACCCGCAGCAGCGGCTCGTCCTGGAGACCGCCTGGGAGGCCCTGGAGGACACCGGGATCGCCCCGGACTCGCTGCGCGGCAGCCGCACCGGTGTGTTCATCGGCGCCGAGGTCCACGACTACGGCGTCAAGGCGAGCGAGGCTCCCGAAGGCCTCGACGGCTACCTGATGATCGGCACCGCGCCCAGCGTCGCCTCGGGACGGATCTCGTACACGCTGGGGCTGGAAGGCCCCGCGATGACACTGGACACCGCCTGCTCCGGCGCCGTCGTCTCACTGCACCTGGCCGCTCAGGCGCTGCGCCGGGGCGAGTGCTCGCTCGCGCTCGTCGGCGGTGTGACCGTGATGGGCAGCCCCAGCATCTTCACGTCCTTCAGCCGCCAGCAGGGCCTGGCACCCGACGGCCGGGTCAAGGCGTTCGCGGCGGCCGCCGACGGCACCGGATTCTCCGAGGGCGTCGGCCTGCTCGTGGTCGAGCGGCTCTCCGACGCCCGGCGGCTCGGCCACACCGTGCACGCGGTGGTCCGCGGCACGGCCGTCAACCAGGACGGCGCCAGCAACGGCCTGACCGCGCCCAGCGGCATCGCGCAGCAGCGCCTGATCCGCCAGGCACTCGCCGACGCCGGACTGACCTCGGCGGACGTGGACGCCGTCGACGCCCATGGCACGGGCACCAGGCTGGGCGACCCGATCGAGGCGCAGGCGATCCTCGCCACCTACGGCCAGGACCGCCCCGAGGACGAGCCGCTGTGGCTCGGCTCCGTCAAGACCAACCTGGGTCACACCCAGGCGGCCGGCGGCGCGGCCAGCATGATCAAGATGATCATGGCGATGCGGCACGGCACTCTGCCCACGACCCTGAACGTCGACGAGCCCTCTCCCAACATCCGCTGGGAGTCCGGCAACGTGCGCCTGCTCACCGAGTCCCGGCCGTGGGTACGCGGCGACCGCCCGCGCCGGGCCGGTGTCTCCGCCTTCGGCATCAGTGGCACCAACGCACATGTGATCCTGGAGGAGCCACCCGCCCTCAAGGACGCCGGCACCCCCGTGCGGGACATCCCGCAGCCGGCCGCCCGGGTCCTTCCCCTGGCCGTCTCGGCGGGCTCCGCCCCGGCCCTGCGCGCCCAGGCCGAGCGTCTGCTCGCCTTCCTGGCCGACCGGCCCGAGGCCGGCCTCACCGACATCGGGTACTCGCTGGCCACGACACGCGCCACGCTCCCGCACCGGGCGGTCGTCCTGGCCGACGACCGCGCCGGCGTCGAGCGCGCGCTGCGCGCGGTCGTCGGCGAACACTCGGCACCCGGTCTGTTCCTCAACCCGCTGGGCCAGGGCGCCGACACCGCGGGGCGGCTCGCCTTCCTGTTCACCGGACAGGGCAGCCAGCGGCTGTCGATGGGCCGCGAACTGTGCCGCACCCACCCGGTCTTCGCCAAGGCCCTCCAGGACGCCGTCGGCCACCTCGACCTCCAGCTCGACCTGTCCCTGTGGGACGTACTCTTCGCCCCCGAGGGCAGCCCGGAGGCGGAGCTGCTGCACCAGACGCGGTACGCGCAGTGTGCGCTGTTCGCCGTGGAGGTGGCACTGTTCCGGCTCGTCGAGTCCTGGGGGGTGCGCCCCGACTACCTGGCCGGACACTCCGTGGGTGAGCTGGCCGCCGCGCACGCCGCCGGTGTGCTGAGCCTGGAGGACGCCGCGACGCTGGTCGCCGCCCGGGGCCGGCTGATGCAGGAACTGCCCGCCGACGGCGCCATGGTGGCTCTCCAGGCCACCGAGGACGAGGTGCTGCCGCTGCTGACCGACCGGGTGAGCATCGCCGCGATCAACGGGCCGTCCTCCGTCGTCGTGTCCGGCGAGGAGAGCACGGTCCTGGAGATCAAGGCGCACTTCGACGGGCTGGGCCGCAAGACCAAGCGGCTGCTGGTGAGCCATGCCTTCCACTCGCCGCTGATGGAGCCGATGCTGGCCGAGTTCCGCCGCGTCGCGCAGATCATGACGTACCGGGCTCCGCAGATCCCCGTCGTCTCCAACGTGACCGGGCAACTGGCCACCACGGAGCAGCTCTGCTCGCCGGAGTACTGGGTCGAGCACGTCCGTGAGGCGGTCCGTTTCGCCGACGGCATCCGCTTCCTGGAGACCGCCGGGGTCACCCGCTACCTCGAACTCGGCCCGGACGCCGTGCTGTCGGCGATGGGCCAGGAGTGTGTCGGCGGCAGCACGCAGGCCACCTTCGTCGCGGCGCTGCGCCGTGACCGCGACGAGCAGCGCGAGCTGCTCTCCGCCCTGGCCCTCCTGCACACCTGCGGCACCCCCGTCGACTGGGCCGCCTGCTACGACGGCCTGGACGCCCGCAGGATCCCGCTGCCCACCTACGCCTTCCAGCGCCGCCGCTACTGGCTGAGCGCCCCGTCGTCGAACGGCGACCCGGCCGGCCTCGGCCAGACCGCGGCGAGCCACCCCCTGCTGGGTTCCGTACTGACCCTGGCGGAGGGCGGCGACGGCACCGGCGGCGTGGTGCTGACCGGACGGGTCTCACTGCGTTCCCATCCGTGGCTGGCCGACCACGTCATCGCGGGTGTCCCGCTGCTGCCCGGCACCGCCTTCGTGGAACTCGCCGTGCGGGCGGGCGACGAGGTCGGCTGCGCGCTGGTCGAGGAGCTGACCCTCGAGGCCCCGCTGGCGCTGCCCGTCACCGGCGGTGTCGCGCTCCAGGTGGTCATCGGCTCCGCGGACGCGGACGGCCGTCGCACGGTCGGTTTCTTCTCCCGTCCCGAGGACGCCTCCGACGAGGGCTGGACACGGCACGCCACCGGTGTGCTCGCCGCATCCGCGGCCCAGGAGGCGACCGCCGAGTCCTTCGGCATGACCCAGTGGCCGCCGTCCGGCGCCGAGTCCGTCGACATCACCGCGCTGTATCCGGACATGGCCGAGAACGGCTACGGCTACGGCCCTGTCTTCCGCGGGCTGCGGGCCGTGTGGCGGCGCAACGGCGAAGTGTTCGCCGAGGTCGCCCTGGACGGCGACACCGCCTCCCGGGCGGGCGCCTTCGGGCTGCACCCTGCCCTGCTGGACGCCGCGCTGCACGCCACCGACTTCGCCTCGCCCGAGCCCGTCCCGGACGGCACCCGGCTGCCGTTCGCCTGGACCGGTGTGTCGCTGTACTCCGCCGGCGCGTCCGCGATCAGGGTCCGGATCACCGCGACCGGCACGGATTCGGTCTCGCTGTCGGTCGCCGACGCGTCAGGGGCGCCGGTGGCCCGGATCGACTCCTTCGTGCTGCGCCCGGTCGACACCGGGCAGCTGCGTGCCGCGCACGGCGGCGCCGCCACGCCGCTGCGGGTGGAGTGGTCCTCCGTCACGGCCCCGGCGGCCTCCGGCGCCGACGGCTGGAGCGTGCTGCGCCTCGACGGCTCCGACGGCGACATCCTCGACGTGGTGCGCGCCCACACGGGCCGTGTTCTGGCTCACCTGCAGACCTGGCTGGCCGACGAGTCCGGGGACGACACCCGGCTCGCGGTCGTGACCCGGGGCGCGGTCGCCGCGGCTGCCGGCGACACCGTCGATCTGGGGCTCGCCCCGGTGTGGGGCCTGGTGCGTGCGGCGCAGGCGGAGCATCCGGGCCGGATCGTCCTGGTCGACGCCGACACCGGCACCGACGACCGGCTGCTGTCCTCGGCTCTGGCCACCGGCGAGCCCGAACTGGCCGTTCGCGGCGGGGAGATACGTGTCCCGCGCCTGGTGCGGCCCGCGGAGTCCGGGGAGGGGACGGCCGCTGTCTGGGACGCGGAGTCCACCGTGCTGATCACCGGCGGCACCGGCGGCCTCGGCGCCCTCGTCGCCCGCCACCTGGTCAC
>NZ_JBEPBF010000071.1:0-51538 GCF_040298985.1 Streptomyces sp. NPDC001093
GCCCAGCCGCGGCCCCAGCCCCGGGTGCGCGGCGAGGACGGCGTCGTACCGCTCCAGCAGCCCCTGGCTGTCCCGCGCGGCACGCGTGCGTGCCCGCTCCGCCGCCGACGAGGCGCTGTTGCCGCCGGAGTCCGGATCGGCGGAGCAGCCCACCAGCAGGGCGGCGCCGGCGGCCGAGGCGAGCAGGGATCTTCTGCGCGGCCCCGAGGGGGCGGGCATGGGTGGGGAGTACGGCACGGCTGACGTCCTCGGGGCCTCGTACGAACACACGGGCGGGAAGACACCCGCCGGTGATCACGGTACCCGCGCACCCCCTCGCCCCATGTCACCGGCTCAGTGGACCCACCCGAGGGGCGCGGGACCGTATCGATGCGCCGCTCCGCCGCGTGGACGCGAACAGCCCCACGAACCGCAGCCGCCCGAAGACCCGGACCCCCGAGCTCACAGGCGCCCCGCGCCACCCCCGGAGGGGACGGCATCACCCCCCGCGACCGGATACCCTTTGACCAGACACGCGACCCATCCCACAACAGCACACGCGGCCGAGGAGTCACCCGGATGAGCACCACCCAGAGCGAGAGGCTGCGAGAGCTGCTGGAACCGCTCGTCACCTCCCAGGGGCTGGATCTCGAGGAGATCGCCGTGGACTCCGTCGGACGCAAGCGGGTGCTGCGCGTGGTCGTCGACTCCGACACCGGAGCCGATCTGGACGCCATCGCCGATGTGAGCCGCGCGCTCTCGGCGAAGCTCGACGAGACCAACGCGATGGGTGACGCGGCGTACGACCTGGAGGTCGGAACCCCCGGCGCGGAGCGCCTCCTCACCGAGCACCGGCACTTCGTGCGCGCCACCGACCGGCTCGTGAGGTTCCAGCTGACCGAGGGCGGCGAGCTGGTCGCCAGGATTCTGAAGGTCGACGACGAGGGCCTCGACGTCGAGGTGCCCGGGGTGAAGGGCCGCAAGGCCACCACCCGCCGGCTCGGCTTCCCGGAGATCGGCAGGGCGCGCGTGCAGGTCGAGTTCAACCGCAAGGACGACAAGGTCAAGAAGGACATGAAGGAAGAGGAGGAGGCGTAGCCGTGGACATCGACATGAGCGCCCTGCGGGGCTTGGTTCGGGAGAAGGAGATCTCCTTCGACCTGCTGGTCGAGGCGATCGAGTCGGCCCTCCTCATCGCCTATCACCGCACCGAGGGAAGCCGCCGGCACGCGCGCGTGGAGCTCAACCGGGAGACCGGGCATGTGACCGTGTGGGCGAAGGAGGATCCCGAGGACCTCGAAGAGGGTCAGGAGCCCCGCGAGTTCGACGACACCCCGTCGGGCTTCGGCCGGATCGCCGCCACCACCGCCAAGCAGGTCATCCTGCAGCGGCTGCGCGACGCCGAGGACGACGCGACGCTCGGCGAGTACGCGGGCCGTGAGGGCGACATCGTCACCGGCGTGGTCCAGCAGGGCCGCGACCCGAAGAACGTGCTGGTCGACATCGGCAAGCTGGAGGCCATCCTGCCGGTGCAGGAGCAGGTCCCCGGCGAGACCTACCCCCACGGCATGCGCCTTCGGTCGTACGTCGTCCGGGTGGCCAAGGGCGTGCGCGGACCGTCGGTCACCCTCTCCCGTACGCACCCGAACCTGGTGAAGAAGCTCTTCGCCCTGGAGGTGCCGGAGATCGCCGACGGCTCGGTGGAGATCGCCGCGATCGCCCGTGAGGCCGGTCACCGCACCAAGATCGCCGTACGGTCCACCCGTTCGGGTCTGAACGCCAAGGGTGCCTGCATCGGCCCGATGGGCGGCCGGGTGCGCAATGTGATGGGCGAGCTGAACGGCGAGAAGATCGACATCGTCGACTGGTCGGACGACCCGGCCGAGATGGTGGCGAACGCCCTGTCACCCGCTCGGGTGAGCAAGGTGGAGGTCGTCGACCTGGCCGCCCGCTCCGCCCGGGTGACCGTGCCGGACTACCAGCTGTCGCTCGCGATCGGCAAGGAGGGGCAGAACGCCCGCCTCGCCGCCCGGCTCACCGGCTGGCGGATCGACATCCGGCCCGACACCGAACAGGCCGCCGAGTAACACTCTGGTAACGCCGGGTGATGCCGGGCAGCCCGGTGGCCCGGGGAATAGATCCAAGCCGCAGGTCGCTTGGTTTACGACAACAGCCGTTCGATCTTTGCCCCAAAGGGGTGAGGTCGGTACGGGGAGGTAGACTTAACCGTGTCTGGCCGGACGCACGCCGGAGCATGCCCTGAACGCACCTGTGTGGGGTGCCGGGAGCGGGCGGCCAAGAACGATCTGCTGCGGATCGTGAGGATCGAGGACGCATGCGCCCCCGATCCTCGCGGTACGCTGCCCGGCCGGGGTGCCTATGTACACCCCGCCCTGGTCTGTCTCGACCAGGCGGTGCGCCGCCGGGCGTTCCCGCGGGCACTGCGCGCCCCGGGGCCGCTCGACACAAAGGCGTTGCGCCGATACGTCGAGCAGACAACAGTTGCCGAGCAGGCAACACCGTAAGACGAGCCGTACGGAACCCCGTGCGGCCTGGTACCTCGCGAGTCGAAAGCAGGTCGAGATTGCGATGAGCACTCGATGAGTACGCGATGAGTACGCCCATGAACTAGCGACGGTCCGGCTTCACCCGGACCTCAAAGGAGCGAAGTGGCTAAGGTCCGGGTCTACGAACTCGCCAAGGAGTTCGGCGTTGAGAGCAAGGTCGTCATGGCCAAGCTCCAGGAGCTCGGTGAATTCGTCCGTTCGGCGTCTTCGACCATCGAAGCGCCCGTAGTACGCAAGCTGACCGACGCCTTCCAGGGCGGTGGCAGCGGCAAGTCCGCCGCGAAGCCCGCCCCGCGCAAGGCTGCCCCCAGGCCCGCCGCGCCCTCTCCGGCGCAGGCGGCCCGTCCGGCTGCCCCGAGGCCGCTGGCCCCCAAGCCTCCGACGGCGCCCGCTGCCCAGCAGCCGGCCGCCCCGGCGGCCCCTGCGGCGCCCGCCCCGGCCCCGGGCCCCCGTCCGGTTCCGGGTCCCAAGCCCGCGCCGCGTCCGGCTCCGGCCGCCCCGGAGTTCACCGCTCCGCCGGCCGCCCAGGCCCCGCAGGCCCCGGCCGCGCAGGGTCCGCGTTCCGGCGCCCGTCCGGGTGCCCCGAAGCCCGGCGGTGCCCGTCCGGGTGGTCCCGGCCAGGGCCAGGCCCGTCCCGGCCAGGGTGCCCCGCGTACCGGTGGCCAGGCCCCGCGTCCGGGTGCCCGTCCGGCCGGTCCGCGTCCGGGTAACAACCCCTTCACCTCCGGTGGCTCCACCGGCATGGCCCGTCCGCAGGCCCCGCGCCCGCAGGGCGGCCCGCGTCCGGGGGGTCCGGGTGCTCCCGGCGCCGGTCCCCGTCCGCAGGCCCCCGGCCAGCAGGGCGGCGGTCCGCGTCCGCAGGCTCCGGGCGGTTCCCGTCCGTCGCCCGCCGGCATGCCGCGCCCGCAGGGCGGTCCGCGTCCCGGCCCGTCCGGTCCGCGCCCGAACCCCGGCATGATGCCGCAGCGTCCCGCTGCCGGCCCGCGTCCCGGCGGCGGTGGTCCCGGTGGCCGCGGTCCCGGTGGCGGCGGTCGTCCCGGTGGCGGCGGCGGTCGTCCGGGTGGCGGCGGCTTCGCCCGTCCCGGTGGCGGCGGTGGCGGCTTCGCCGGTCGTCCCGTTGGTCCCGGTGCCGGCGCCGGCGGTGGCTTCGCCGGCCGTCCGGGTGGTGGTCCCGGCGGTGGCGGCGGTGGCCGTCCCGGCTTCGGCGGCCGTCCCGGCGGTCCCGGTGGCCGCGGTGGCACGCAGGGCGCCTTCGGCCGTCCCGGCGGTCCCGCGCGTCGTGGCCGCAAGTCGAAGCGGCAGAGGCGCCAGGAGTACGAGGCCATGCAGGCCCCGAGCGTCGGCGGCGTGATGCTGCCGCGCGGCAACGGCGAGACCATCCGTCTCTCCCGCGGCGCGTCGCTCACCGACTTCGCGGAGAAGATCAACGCCAACCCGGCGTCGCTCGTCGCGGTCATGATGAACCTCGGCGAGATGGTCACCGCGACGCAGTCCGTCTCCGACGAGACGCTGCAGCTTCTCGCCGACGAGATGAACTACGCGGTTCAGATCGTCAGCCCGGAGGAGGAGGACCGCGAGCTGCTCGAGTCCTTCGACATCGAGTTCGGCGAGGACGAGGGCGACGAGGAGGACCTGGTGGTCCGTCCGCCGGTCGTCACCGTCATGGGTCACGTCGACCACGGTAAGACCCGACTGCTCGACGCGATCCGCAAGACGAACGTCATCGCGGGCGAGGCCGGCGGCATCACCCAGCACATCGGTGCCTACCAGGTCGCGACCGAGGTCAACGACGAAGAGCGCAAGATCACCTTCATCGACACCCCGGGTCACGAGGCGTTCACCGCCATGCGTGCCCGCGGTGCGAAGTCGACCGACATCGCGATCCTGGTCGTCGCGGCCAACGACGGCGTCATGCCGCAGACGGTCGAGGCGCTCAACCACGCCAAGGCGGCCGACGTGCCGATCGTGGTCGCGGTCAACAAGATCGACGTCGAGGGTGCCGACCCGACCAAGGTGCGCGGTCAGCTGACCGAGTACGGCCTGGTGGCCGAGGAGTACGGCGGCGACACCATGTTCGTCGACATCTCCGCCAAGCAGGGTCTGCACATCGACTCGCTGCTGGAGGCCGTGATCCTCACGGCCGACGCCTCGCTCGACCTGCGGGCCAACCCGGCCCAGGACGCGCAGGGCATCTCGATCGAGTCCCGTCTCGACCGCGGCCGTGGTGCCGTGGCGACGGTCCTCGTCCAGCGAGGCACGCTGCGGGTCGGCGACACGATGGTCGTGGGCGACGCCTACGGCCGGGTCCGCGCCATGCTCGACGACAACGGCAACAACGTCGCCGAGGCCGGCCCGTCGACGCCGGTCCAGGTCCTGGGCCTGACCAACGTCCCGGGTGCGGGTGACAACTTCCTGGTGGTCGACGAGGACCGTACGGCCCGTCAGATCGCCGAGAAGCGCGCCGCCCGTGAGCGCAACGCGGCCTTCGCCAAGCGCACGCGCCGCGTGTCCCTGGAGGACCTGGACAAGGTGCTCAAGGCCGGCGAGGTCCAGCAGCTGAACCTGATCATCAAGGGTGACGCTTCTGGTTCCGTCGAGGCCCTGGAGTCCTCGCTGCTCCAGCTGGACGTCGGCGAAGAGGTCGACATCCGCGTCCTGCACCGCGGCGTCGGTGCGGTCACGGAGTCCGACATCGACCTGGCGATGGGCTCCGACGCCATCGTGATCGGCTTCAACGTCCGCGCGGCCGGCCGCGCGGCGCAGATGGCCGAGCGCGAGGGTGTGGACGTCCGGTACTACTCGGTCATCTACCAGGCGATCGAGGAGATCGAGGCGGCCCTCAAGGGCATGCTCAAGCCGGAGTTCGAAGAGGTCGAGCTGGGTACGGCGGAGATCCGCGAGGTCTTCAAGTCGTCCAAGCTGGGCAACATCGCCGGTGTCCTCATCCGCTCCGGCGAGGTGCGCCGCAACACCAAGGCCCGCCTCATCCGCGACGGCAAGGTGGTCGCGGAGAACCTCACCATCGAGGGCCTGCGTCGCTTCAAGGACGACGTCACCGAGATCCGCGAAGGCTACGAGGGCGGTATCAACCTCGGCAACTTCAACGACATCAAGGTCGACGACGTCATCGCGACGTACGAGATGCGGGAGAAGCCGCGGGCGTAACGGCCGACGGTTCGTGCTGGCCGGCGGGACTGCGGTCCTGCCGGCCAGCGCGCCGTTCCGGGGGCCGGCGCCCCCGGGCGGCACCGCGGCCGACGGTGCCCGGGAAACCCGCTCGAGCCACCGACGGCCAGGCGGTAACGTGGCTCCCAGGCCATCGATCCCGTACCGGCGGGTAAACCCGGCACACAACATGTACGTGGGGACTCTGTCCTTCGACCTCCTCCTCGGCGACGTCCACTCGCTGAAGGAGAAGCGCTCCGTCGTCCGCCCGATCGTCGCCGAACTCCAGCGCAAGTACGCGGTGAGCGCGGCCGAGGTGGATCACATGAACCTCCACCGGCGAGCGGTCATCGGCCTCGCCCTGGTCTCCGGCGACGCGGCGCACGTCAGCGACGTACTCGACCGGTGCGAACGGCTGGTCGCCGCCCGCCCCGAGGTGGAGCTGCTGTCCGTACGACGGCGCTTCCACGGCGAAGACGATTGACGACCGGACCCAAACACCAACGCAAGCAGAAGAAAGAACGGGAGACGGACCAGTGGCCGACAACGCGCGGGCGAAAAGGCTGGCGGACCTCATCCGGGAGGTGGTGGCCCAGAAGCTGCAGCGCGGGATCAAGGACCCGCGGCTCGGCTCGCACGTCACCATCACGGACACCCGGGTCACGGGTGACCTGCGGGAGGCGACCGTCTTCTACACGGTCTACGGCGACGACGAGGAGCGGAAGGCCGCGGCGGCGGGCCTGGAGAGCGCCAAGGGCATCCTGCGCTCCGAGGTCGGACGCGCGGCCGGGGTGAAGTTCACGCCGACCCTGTCCTTCGTCGCGGACGCCCTCCCGGACACCGCCCGGACCATCGAGGACCTCCTCGACAAGGCACGGCAGTCCGACGCCAAGGTCCGTGAGGCGGCCACCGGCGCGGCGTACGCCGCCGGCGCGGACCCCTACAAGAAGCCGGCCGAGGACGACACGGCCGAGACGGACGGCGACGCCGCGGAATGACCCAGAAGCACACCACGCCCGACGGCCTCGTCATCGTCGACAAGCCGTCGGGCTTCACTTCGCACGACGTGGTCGCCAAGATGCGCGGCATCGCGCGGACCCGCCGGGTCGGCCACGCCGGCACCCTCGACCCGATGGCGACCGGCGTCCTGGTCCTCGGTGTCGAGCGCGCCACCAAGCTCCTCGGGCACCTCGCCCTCACGGAGAAGGAGTACCTGGGCACCATCCGCCTGGGCCAGAACACGATCACCGACGACGCCGAGGGCGAGGTCACCTCGGCCACCGACGCGTCCAAGGTGACCCGGGACGCCATCGACGCCGGCATCGCCAAGCTGACCGGCGACATCATGCAGGTCCCGTCCAAGGTCAGCGCCATCAAGATCGACGGCGTACGGTCGTACAAGCGGGCCCGCGACGGCGAGGACTTCGAGATCCCCGCCCGGCCGGTGACCGTCTCCTCCTTCTCGGTGTACGACGTCCGGGACGCCGTCGCCGACGACGGCACCCAGGTCCTCGACCTGGTCGTCTCCGTCGTCTGCTCCTCCGGCACCTACATCCGCGCCCTCGCCCGCGACCTGGGCGCCGGCCTCGGCGTCGGCGGCCACCTCACCGCGCTGCGCCGGACCCGCGTCGGGCCGTACAAGATCGACACGGCGAGGACGCTGGACCAGCTCCAGAAGGAGCTGACCGTGATGCCGATCGCGGACGCCGCCGGGGCCGCGTTCCCGCGCTGGCAGGTGGACGCCCGGCGCGCCCGGCTGCTGCTGAACGGCGTCCGGCTGGAGATGCCCGACGAGTACGCGGGCGCCGGTCCCGTCGCCGTCTTCGACCCCGAGGACCGCTTCCTCGCACTGGTCGAGCAGCACAAGGGCAAGGCCAAGAGCCTGGCCGTCTTCGGCTGAGACGCCCGGCCGTCCTCGGCCGGGACACCTGCCATGGGCACTGCCCGTGGAGCGGCGGCCGGCCACGGGGTTGGGCTCCTGCCGCCGCTCCACGGTCCCCCCTCGGTTCCCCCATCCCTAGGGTTATCCAGCGGCACCCGTCCATTCACCCGACCGGGCAGGCGCTCGGAGTGAACCGGGGGAGCGGAAGGGGGCGCGTTCGCCACGCGATCTGTCCCGCCGATCATCGCCCGCCTACCGTCGTGAGACAGGGCACGGGCAAGGCGGGGAGGTACGGCCATGGCGGGACGGGGCCCGCGCACCGGAAGCGGTCGCTGGGCGGTGGCGGACGGTACGGGGGAGGCGGCGGACGGCTTCCGGCGGGGACACCGGAACCGTACGGTCGACAGGCGCGCCGGCGCCACCAGCTACACCACAGGCACCACAGGCACCGGTGACACCGCAGACCTCTCGAACCCCACCGCAGGCCACGCAAGCTCCACCGCAGGCCACCCGGACACCGCGGCCGCCCCGGGCACGCACCTCGTCGGCCCCCGCCCCGATCCCGCCCTCGTCCAGCTCCGCGACCTCGCCGGCCGGCTCCGCGGCGTCGGCTTCCTCGCCGATCACCAGGGCACCCTGCTCACCAGCCACGAGACGGTCGACGGCCTGCCCCGGCTCGTCCTGCAGGTCGCGGGGGGCGACCGGACCTGCGTGGTCGCCGCCGACGCCGTCACCCCGCTGCCCGAGCGCGACCTGGCCCTGGTCCGCACCGAGGGCCTCGGGCTGGACCCGCTGCCGCTGTCCGTACGGGAGCGGATCGACGCCGGAACCTATGTACGGATCCCCGCGGGCTGCTGGCGTCAGGCGCGGGTGCTGGACGCGACCGAGGTGACGTACACCGCCACCGACCGCTTCCACCTCCTCCAGGACGCGCTGGAGCTGGCGATCGGCACCGCCGGCCGGGACGCGCTGCGGCTGGGCGGCGGTTCGGCCGGGGGACCGGTGCTCGACGCGGATACCGGCGCGGTGATCGGCGTCCTCGGCAGCGCCCTGCACTCCGCCCAGCGCGACACGGGTTTCGCGGTGCCGCTACGGCCCGCCGACGGCCCCCTGGCCGAGCTGCTCGCCCGCAACGCGGCCACCGCGCCCGCCTACGGCGCCGACCTCAACCTGGCCGGCATCCTGCAGCTGACCGCCACCTCGGTCGGCCAGGACGGCCCGCAGGGCCTTCTCGCCGGTGCCGTGGAACCGGTCGAACGCCACGGAGTCGCACGGGAGTTGGCCGCCTTCACGGACGGCGACCGGGCCGTGCTCGGGCTCGTCGGCGCCCCCGGCAGCGGCCGTACGACGGCACTCGCGGACCTCGCCGCCCGACGGGCCCACGGCGAGCGGCTCGCCCCGACGCTGTGGCTGCGCGGCGCAGACCTGGAGGATGCCGACGAGTCGGTGGCCGACGCGGCCCGCCGCACCCTCGAACGGGCCGCCAGAATCGTCGCCGCCGCCCGCTCCGTCCGCCCCGAGACACTCGGCGACCTCACCCCCGAACACCTGGCCCACCTCGCCGCCCGTGCCGGCCGCCCGCTCCTGCTCCTCCTGGACGGCCCCGAGGAGATGCCCCCCGTCCTCGCCCACCGCCTCCCCGACTGGACCAGGGGGACGGCCGACTGGCTGCGCAGCACCGGGGCACGTCTGGCGGTGGCCTGCCGGGAGGAGTACTGGGAGCGGGCGGGAGCACACTTCCCCGCCGACCTCCTGCACACGCCGACGCCTCCTGCGGCCACCGCCACCCCGCCGGCTCCGGCGGCGTCAGCCCGTGTCGCTCATTGCGCGGGTTCGGAGGGGTCCGCTGTTTCCGGGGTATCGGCGGGGTCCGCCGCGGCTGAGGCTTCGACCGGCTCCACGGCTCCGGGCGCTCTCGCCACTTCCGCGGCCCCGACCGGTTGTACGGCCCCGACCGGTTCTGCGGGGCCGGGGATTCCCGAGGCCCCGGCCACCCCGCCCAGGGCGTCAGCGCCCGCCGCGTCTGCCGTTCCTGCCGATCCCCCTCATGCCGTTCCTGCCGATCCCGCCGCTCAGGCAGGCCCCCCGACGCCCACCGAGCCCTGCACCGCCCCCACCAGGCCCACGGCACCCCTCCCACCCTGCATGCACCTCCCCGACCTCACAGCCGAGGAGGCCCGTCTGGCCCGCGTGCGTTACGCGATCCCGGACGGCGCCCTCGCCGAGGGCGACGCCCGGCATCCGCTCGCCCTCCGGCTGCTGTCCGAAGTCCGGGCCGCCACCCCGGACGCGGAGATCGCGGGGCCGGTCGACCGGCACGAGGTGTTCGCCGCCCACCTGGACCTGATGTGCCTGCGGATCGCGGTCCGGCTCGCCGCCGAGAGCGGCCTGCGCGGCACCGCCGTACGTCGGCTCGCCGCTCGCGTGGCCGGGCAGGTCCACGAGGCCGCCCGGCGCAGCCTCGGGCCCGGACAGGGGGAGCTGGACCGGGCGTCGTTCGAGGCGGTGTTCCCCTGGGGACCCGCCCCCGCCCGGCTCGGCGGCGGCACCGGCTGGGCGTCCGCCGTACTGGCCGAGGGCCTGCTCGTCCCGGCCGGCCGGGGCTACCGCTTCGCGCACGAGGAGCTGGCCGACTGGATCCAGGGCATGCACCTCGACCTCGACGAGGCCCTGCGCGCCCTGGTCCACCGCCCCCGTGCCGACGGCGAAACCGCTCCCGTGCCGGTGCCGCACCATCGCATCGGCCCCGTCGTCCAGGCCCTGCTGCAACTCGCCCGGCAGCACGGCGAACACCAACTGGCCTCCCGCCTGCGGGACTTGACGGACGCCCTGGACCGCGACCCCGGCTCCTGGTGGGCCGCCCGGCTGCTCGCCGGCACCCTGCTGCAGGTCCCGGACGCGATGCCGTACACCCAGGTGCTGCGGGTGCTCGCCGACCGGATCGTCGCCTGGCGCCGCGCACAGCGGCCCGTGCCGGCCGATTTCGGTCCGGGCTTCTGGACCCAGCTGCCGGTCCGCGACACCGAGCGGCTCGAGCTGCTGCGCCGGCTCGTGCTGGCCGACCCGGCGCCCCCGGAGGCCGGCGAACGCTACCTGGACGCCGTCGCCCGGCTGCTCGCGGCCGCGCCCGCCGTCGTACAGCCGCGGCTGACCTGCTGGTTCGACGACGAACGGCCGCTGCCCGCGACTCCGCACGCCACCGTGGCGACCGCCGCGCAGGCGCTGCTGCACACCCACCGGCACGGCGCGCTGGACGACCTCACCGAGATCCTGGTGGCCGCCGCGCACCGGCGCGCCGACGAACTGCTCGCGACCCTCGCCGAGGACGAGCCGTCGGCCGTCTGCCGGGCGGTCGACCGCTGGGCACACGACGAGCGCCCCGCCCGCCGGGTCGCGGCCGTGACCTTCGGCCTGCGCGTGGCGCCCCACGTCCGTTCGGACGCCGACCGCGAGCTGCTGCGCTACGCCGCCCTCGCCCTGCTCGCCCGCCCCGCCGACTGCACCCTGCACGGCGGCGCCCTCGCCCTGCTGGTCCGCGACCCGCACACCCGTGACCGGCACCTCGCCGCGGCCCTGCGGCACTTCGCCGACGGCGACCCGCAGGTCCCGCCGGGCGCCCTGGCCCCCGCCCTGACCACTCACCCCGAACCGGTCCTGGAGGCCTTCCAGGCCCGGCTGCGCGGCCCGCACGCGGAGGAGGCCCTGGGCACCCTCACCGACGTCACCACCCCGGCCCTGGCCCGCCGCGTGGCGGCCCTGATCCAGGAGGCGGTACGGCTGCGCCCGCAGACCGCCGGCCGCCTCGCCGCCCACGTCGACCGCCGCCTGGCCCAGGGCCCCACCGTCCGCCCGGTCCTGCTGCCCCTGGTCACGGGCCTGCTCGACGGCGCCCCCGAACAGCTCCGCGCCGCCCTCGCCACCGTCCTCGCCGGCGCCGGCACCCCCGCCTCCCGCCCGCTGCGCCGCGAGCTCCTGGAGGTGCTGCTCGCCCGCGAACGAGAACCGTCCGTGCTGGACGCCGTCCTGCACGCGGTGGCCGAACCCGGCGACTGCGACGGTGGCGGCCACGCCGACGGCGACGGCCACGGCGGCTGCGACGGCGACGGCTACGGCGGCTGTGACGGCTACGGCGACTGCGACTGCGACGGTCGCGAGGAGGAGATCCGTGGTCTCGTCCACCGCACCGGGCTGCTCCTCGTCCGCACTCCCGAGGGCGCCACCCGCTTCGACCGCGGCCTGGTCGACCTGGGCCGGCACGTGCCCGGCTTCGCCGCGCGGATGGCCGGCTGGCTGGCCGCCACACCGGACGAATGGGCCGCCGTCGTCGGCCCCAGCACCCGCCGCATGCTGGAGAACCTCGCCGGCGTCCGGGTACCGGCGTGAGCGGCATGGAAGTACGGCCTGAGCGGCGGCGAAAAGAGACGGCTGGGAAGACGGCCCGGAACGTGCGCCCGGTCACAGCCCCGATACCGATGCGAGCCCGGGGCACCCGGCATGGCACCCTTAGACCTGCGCAAGTCTTAAGCGTCGTTATGGACACGGGTTCGAGGAGCGGTCACAGTGCAGCGCTGGCGTGGCTTGGAGGACATCCCCCAGGACTGGGGGCGCAGCGTCGTCACCATCGGTTCCTACGACGGCGTCCACCGTGGCCACCAGCTGATCATCAAGCACGCCGTCGACCGCGCCCGCGAGCTGGGCGTCCCGGCCGTCGTGGTCACCTTCGACCCGCACCCCAGCGAGGTCGTCCGCCCCGGCAGCCATCCGCCGCTGCTCGCCCCGCACCACCGCCGCGCCGAGCTGATGGCGGACCTGGGCGTGGACGCGGTGCTCATCCTCCCCTTCACCACCGAGTTCTCGAAGCTCTCGCCCGCCGATTTCGTGGTGAAGGTCCTGGTGGACAAGCTGCACGCGAAGGCGGTCGTCGAGGGCCCGAACTTCCGCTTCGGCCACAAGGCCGCCGGCAACGTCGAGTTCCTCGCCGAGCAGGGCAAGACCTACGACTTCGAGGTCGAGGTCGTCGACCTGTACGTCACCGGCGAGGCGGGCGGCGGCCTGCCGTTCTCCTCGACCCTGACCCGCCGCCTGGTCGCCGAGGGCGACGTGGAGGGCGCCCGCGAGATCCTGGGCCGCCCCCACCGCGTGGAGGGCGTGGTCGTGCGCGGCGCCCAGCGCGGCCGCGACATGGGCTTCCCGACGGCCAACGTCGAGACGCTCCCGCACACCGCGATCCCCGCCGACGGCGTGTACGCCGGCTATCTGCACGTCGAGGGCGAGGCCATGCCGGCCGCGATCTCCGTCGGCACGAACCCGCAGTTCGACGGCACCGAGCGCACGGTGGAGGCGTACGCCATCGACCGCGTCGGCCTCGACCTGTACGGCCTGCACGTCGCCGTCGACTTCCTCGCCTACGTGCGCGGCCAGGCCAGGTTCGACACCCTGGAGGCCCTGCTGGAGCAGATCGCCGCGGATGTGAAGCGGTGCCGGGAGATCGTGGCGGCGGAGGAGTAGGCCTTCGACGACTCTACGAGCACGAAAGGGCGGCCGGTGCGACGAGCACCGGCCGCCCTTTCACTTACTGCTGCTGCTGTGGCGGCGGCGGGGCCTGCGGAGGCTGTTGCCCCTGCGGCGGCTGGGGATAGCCGTACGGCTGGGCGGGCTGCTGCGGCGGATAGGGCTGCTGGCCCGGCGCGGCCTGCGGATAGGGCTGCTGGCCCGGCGCCGCCTGGGGGTACGGCTGCTGCCCCGGCGCCTGCGGGTACGGCGGCTGTCCCTGCTGGGGCGGATAGGGCTGCTGCGGAGGCCCGGTGTACAGCTCCTGGCCGGGTGCCTGCGGGTACGGCTGGCCCGGCATGGGCTGGCCCGGCATCGGCGGGGCGGCCACCGGTGGCGGGTTGCCGTCGCTGGTCCACAGCCCGTGCGCCTGCTGGTGCCGTACGAAGTCCTCGGCGATCAGCGCGGCGAGATTGAAGTACGCCTCGCGCGTCTTGGGCCGCATCATGTCGAGGTCGACCTCGGCACCGGCGGCCAGATGCTCGTCGAAGGGCACGACCACGACCGCGCGCGTGCGCGTCTCGAAGTGCGCCACGATGTCCTCGACCTTGATCATCTTGCCGGTCTCGCGGACACCGGAGATCACGGTGAGCGAGCGGGAGACCAGGTCGGCGTATCCGTGCGCGCTCAGCCAGTCCAGCGTCGTACTGGCGCTGCTGGCGCCGTCCACGGACGGCGTGGAGATGATGATCAGCTGGTCGGCGAGGTCGAGCACCCCGCGCATGGCGCTGTACAGCAGACCGGTGCCCGAGTCGGTCAGGATGATCGGGTACTGCCGTCCGAGGACGTCGATCGCGCGCCGGTAGTCCTCGTCGTTGAACGTGGTCGAGACGGCCGGGTCCACGTCGTTGGCGATGATCTCCAGACCGGAGGGCGCCTGCGAGGTGAACCGCCGGATGTCCATGTACGAGTTCAGGTACGGGATCGCCTGCACGAGGTCACGGATGGTGGCACCCGTCTCCCGGCGCACGCGCCGCCCGAGCGTACCGGCGTCCGGGTTCGCGTCGATGGCGAGGATCTTGTCCTGCCGCTCGGTGGCGAGGGTGGAGCCCAGCGCGGTGGTCGTGGTCGTCTTGCCGACGCCGCCCTTGAGGCTGATGACCGCGATCCGGTAGCAGGACAGCACCGGGGTGCGGATCAGCTCCAGCTTGCGCTGCCGCTCGGCCTCCTCCTTCTTGCCACCGAGCTTGAACCTGCCGCCCGCCGCCGCGGGCCGTCCGCTCTTCGCCTTCTGCTTCTTGTTGTTCAGCAGCCGGTCCGAGGACAGCTCCACGGCGGCCGTGTAACCGAGCGGCGCGGCACCGGGGTTGGTCGGCTGCCGCTGGTCGTGCCGGACGGGCTGCGGCCAGGCGGCACCGGACCGCGGATCGACCGGGGCCTGCGGTACCTGCGGAGCCTGCGGCGCATGTGGGGCCTGCTGGCCCTCGGCTGCCGGCGCACCGCCCGGCCCCTGCGGGAAGCCGTAACCACCGGGCTGGGGCTGGGCGTTGGGAGCGCTGGGCTGGGGGAAGCCGTAACCGCCGGATGCGTGGGGGTCGTTGGGGTTCGGCTGCGGCGCAGGGGGCTGCGGGAAGCCGTAACCGCCCGGCTGGGGCTGGGGCTGCGCGTTGGGGGTACCGGGCTGGGGGAAGCCGTAACCGCTGGACACGTTGGGGCCCGCCGGGTTCGGCTGACCGGGCTGACCGGGCTGCGGTGCGAAGGGCGCGCCGGCCTGGTTCGGCTGGTTCCAGGCGGCGGGCGCGGGCTGCGGGGCCTGCGGCTGGAACGGCGGCTGCTGGCCGGGCCCGCCACCGGGGCCCTGCGCGGCCGACGGCTGCTGCTGCGCGGGCCACTGGGCCGCAGGGGCGGGCGCCGCGGGCTGGTAGGAGGGCGGCAGCGGAGGCACCCCGCTGTGCGGCGCGGGCGGCGGCGCCCAGCCGGGCTGGGCATCCTGGGGGGCCGGGGGAGCGGGCGGTACGGCGTCCTGGGGCGCGCCGGTCTGCGCGGTGCCGTCCGGCTGTGCGCCGTCCGCCGCTGCTACTTCGTTCTGAGGCACGCCGTCCTGCACGTCGGCCTCGGTGGCGGCGTCGGTGGCGGCGTCGGCGACGACGGCGTCCTGCGCGACCGCATCCGGGGCCACGGTGCCGTCGGACTCGGCGCTGACGGTGGACCCGTCCCGGGCGCCGTCCGTCTCCGCGGCCTCGGCATCGGCGTCGCCCTCGGCCGTGTCCTCGACCTCGACGTCGGCCTGGGCCTTGGTCTCGCCGTCACCTTCGTCCTCACCGGCATCGGCCGCAGAACCGGCCGCGCCCTCCCCGGAGTCGGAGTCGGCGTCCGCGGAGACCGCGTCCACGGGGGCCACGGGGGTCGCACCCGACCGCTCCTCGGCGCCCTCGGACCCGGACGCCTCGGACGTGCTGCCCTCAGCACCGGCGGAGCCCGTGGCCGTACCCTCCGCGGAGCCCTCCTCGCCCGCGTCGTCCCGCATCGCGGCCGTGCGCTCGGCGATTTCCGCGATCTCGCGCTTCAGGGCCACGGCGGAGAACCGCATCGTGGCCCCGCTCTCCAGGTCCCCGTTGCTCGTCTCCGGTTCGACCGCGGGCGCCGGGGCCTCCGGCTGAGCCGGCTGGGCGGCCTGCGGCTGCTGCGCCTCGAAACCCTCGGGCAACCGCGGCATCGGGACGGGATTCCCGACGGGCGGCGCGGGCGGCATGGGCGCGGCGTAGGGGGCGCCCTGGGCCGGCGGAGGCGGAGTGTAGGGGGCGCCCTGAGTCGGCGAAGGCGGGGCATAAGGCGCGCCCTGGGAAGGCGGAGGCGGGGTGTAGGGCGCGCCGTGCGCCGGCGGGGGCGGCGGGGGCGCCGAAGCCGGCGAAGGCGCACCGGACGAGCTCTGCGCGTTCTGCGTGTACCAGGCCGGCGGCGCGTAGTCGATGGTGAACTCGCCCGTCATCTCGATGGCGGACTCCGCGTCGGTCTGGTCGTCGTCGGGTGTCTCCCAGCCCCCGCGGATCCCGTCCCGATCGCTGTTCACAGTTCCTCCTGGTGTGGTCGAACACCCTCATGCCGTGCCGGGGCGACCATGTCGTGTCGTTCCGAGTCGTCCGTGGTCATTCGGGGCAGTCCGAGCCGACGGTTCTCCCCCTGGGACACCGATCGCCCGGTCACGGGTCGTGCCATCGCGCCCGCTCCCAGCCTAATCACCACGAGCCGTCCCACGGCAGGCCCGCCCGCCTCTGAGCACACATCCACCGGGTCACAGCGCAGCCAGAACGGCCCGCTTGCCGCGTTGCCTGACAGAGGAATTGAGGTCGAATCGGCGGACAACGGACGAACGGGGAACACGGTTACCGCGAACAAAACGGATAGGAAGGGCAGTTCAGTCCATCCGGCGAGGTGTGCCCAACAATCCGATCTCGGCGTCGGTGGGTTGGGTCATCACGTACTGCCGGTCACGATCAGTGCACCACAGGGTGACGCCGTCGGGCAGCGCCGGCAGCGACTCGACCTCGGTCCGCGTCAGTCCCATGGTGCGCCCCAGTTCGGCGGCCTCGTCCGGCGAGACCCGCTGGATGCCGGCCAGCCGCGCCTGACGCAACAGCCGGGGCGCGACCGGGCTGAGATAGGGCAGCAGGGTCAGCACCGACTGCCAGGGACCGGACACCACGCGACCCCGCGGCGGCCGCATACCGCAGTCCCGCACCACCAGTACGGGCGTACCGGCCGAGGCGCCCTGCGGTGGCACGCGACCGACGTCGTACACGGACAGCCCGTTCTGCCCGCCGCCCATCGCGTGCACCATCTGGATCCAGGCCTGCGGCCGGCCGGTCTCCACCGCGACCCGGGCGCCGGTGGCCGCCGAGCGCAGCGCCAGTACCTGGGCGGTCCACAGGCCACCGATCAGCACGACGTCGTACGGCGTGGGCCGGTTGATGCCCAGCACGGCCGGCTGGCCCTCGGCGTCGACGCCGGCCACCACGCCGTCGTCCCCGATGGGCAGGGCGAGCGCCTCCAGTTGCTGCGCGAGCAGTCCGTGCCGCCCGTGCCGGGGCCCGATCAGGCCCAGTCCGTGCCGCAGCAGCTCGCCCATCCGGCGCGGACCGGACGCCGCCGGGGCCTCCGTGCCCGGCATCGAGGACGTCGTCGGAATCGTCGTCACCGCGCACCTCCGAGGGGCAGTGTGGCCAGCATGCCGGGCAGCTGTTCCCGGTCGAGGCGGGCCAGACCGGCCCCTGCCTGCCGGGCGGCGCTCTCCAGCGCGCGTCGCGCCGCCACGAGTTCGTCGTCGCTGCGCCCGGTCACCCGAAGATGCGCGGACAGGATCACTTCCTGTCGCTCGCCGTGGGCGAGAGTGAGGCTGAACGTGGTCGCGAGCGCCGGTATCGCCGTGACCCGGGCGACGAAGTGCGGCAGCGACTCGCCCCGGCCACCGCCCAGTTGGGGCCAGCGCCTGACCCAGTACGTCGTGTGCCGCCGGTTGTCGCAGCGCCAGCTGCGCCCGGACTCCTCCGTCCGCCGCTCCCGGTTCTCGCTGCGTCCCGCCTCGGCGGTGACCAGCGGGTTGGCGCAGGCCGAGGTGGCGAGCGCGGCGACCAGCTCCTCCTCGTCGAGCACGCGCGCCCGGAAGCCTGCGCCGGTCAGCCGGCTCGCGAGATGGTCCGCGGTCCGCGCGACACACTTCTGCGCCCCGAGCAGTCCGCCGCCGCGCGCGGCCACGGCCTCCGCGCACAGCTCAGGGTCCAGCTTCAGCGCGATCCAGGTGATGCGCACCGCGGGGGCACCCGTCTGCTCCTGCAACGGAAGGTAGTTGGAGACGGCGACGGACTGCTGGGGCAGGTGCAGCGCGGGCGCCGGCTGGGTGTGCAGCACGATCTGGGCCGACTCCAGCCGGATCCCGTCCACTTCCAGCGCGTCCCGCACCAGGGCGACCGGCAGCGGCTGCCGGCTGCGCTCGGCCCGCAGCGCGGTCGCGTCGGCCTCGACCTGGAGCACGGCCGTGACGAACGTCCCGTCGCCGATGATGCCGACCGGGCGCCGGTCACGCGGGCCGTGGGAGTACGTGCGCAGTGCGGGCTCGCACTCCACGGCAGGGACCAGCCCCGGCTCCGTGCCCGCTGGTATCGGGGTGCTCGCGGCCCGCTTCTGGCGTGCCCGCAACTCCCGTGCGGTGGCGAACCACTCGGGCAGCGACCGGCCCCGCCGCCGTACGAAGGCCAGCAGGATGAGTGTCACGGCCACGACCGCGGCGGGCACGAGGGCCACCATCCCGATGGCGAGGCCGACGACCAGCGATGCGGCCGCCAGCTCTACCAGTACGAGCCGTTGCAAACGGAACGAACCGGCCTGGCCCGGCCGGGGCCTGAGGCCGAACGCGACCGGCTGCTGCGCCGCGTCGCTCCGGGCGGAAGCCCCGCGCGCCGGCGCTGCGGACCGAGCCGCACGACCTCGTGCCGCCGATCGGTCGCGCGTACGCGACCGCGTTCCGGAAGCCATCACGGCATCCCCCCGATTTGCTCACAACTCGCTGGAATCAGGCCACTCAACAAGGCCCTTGAGGGCCCAGGTACCCTACCCGCTCCACGAGACCCGCTCCGTACCAGGCATAGTAGGGGCCGGGTCCGACAACGGAGGGCGGGGGAGTGTGGTCCCCGGGCGCCCTCCGCGTGAGTCACGGGGAGAAAAAGGCACAGATGGCATCTCGGCGGGACCAACTCAACGCCTACACCTTCGCGAAGCGTCGCATGCTCGCGTCGTTCGTGCAGTCCTCGCCGGATGCCTCCGACGAGGGGGCGCCGCGGCCGCTGCGCGCCGTCCTGCCCGGCACCATCGTCGGTGTCGTCGTCCTCGCCGCCTTCGGCGCCTGGGGCATGTTCAAGCCGACCGCGCCGCAGGGCTGGGACAAGCCCGGGCAGAATGTGATCATCGCCAGCAAGTCCACCACGCGGTACGTCGTGCTGAAGACGGAGGGCAAGGTGCAACTGCACCCCGTCCTCAACATGGCGTCCGCCAAGCTCGTTCTCGACAGCCAGAACGACGTCAGCGTGGTCACCGTGGACGAGTCGATCCTCGACAACGGCAAGATCCCGCACGGCGTCACCATCGGCATCCCCTATGCCCCGGACCGCCTGCCCTCCGACAGCGAAGCCGGCGCGACCAAGGAGTGGGCCGTCTGCGAACGGCCGAGCGGCAGCGGCAGCTCCATCCAGAAGGCCGCGTTCGTCCTGGCCAAGCGCGACCAGAAGCTGACCGACGGGCCGGAGAAGTTGCAAGGCGGCGAACTTCTCTACGTCACCACTCCGACGGACAAGAAGCAGTACGTGGTCGACGCGCAGGGCACGGCGTACCCGCTGGACGGGTCCGACCCGCTCCTGCTGGAGACCCTCGTGGGCGCTGACCGCAAGCCGCAGCAGGTGACCAGGGCGTGGATCGACACCCTCCACCTCGGCGACCGCATCAGCTTCCCGCAGATCACCGGCGTCCCGGGCGCCGCCGCGAACGCGCCCGGTGAGCTCGGCGACGCCAACAAGGTCGGCATGGTCCTCAGGGCGCCGGTCAACGGCCAGGAGCAGTACTTCGTCGTGCTGCCGGGCCGCGTCGCGCCCGTCTCGGACTTCGTCGCCCAGCTGCTGCTGGCCAGCAGGGACCTCGTCAAGCTCGGCCAGGCCGGTCACGCCCAGGAGGTCAGCGCGGGCGCCATCACCCGGGGCACGCCGTTCGCTGCCGAACACAAATGGCCGACGCAGAAGCCCAGCGCGGTCAACGACGCCTCCACCGCCGACGGCAGCCGCAGCACGATCTGCAACGTCCTGAACCACGTCGATCCCGGCAACGGGAACACCACGCTGACCACCTGGGCGGGCAAGGACTTCCCGGCGGTCCTGCCCACCGGCTCCTCGAGTGCCTACGTCACCGCCGGTTCGGGCCAGTTGTACCGCCAGTTCCAGGGCACCGCGACCAAGGACGGCCCGGTCTTCCTGGTGACCGACACCGGCCTGCGCTATGCCCTGCAGTCCAACGACGACAGCGCCACCGACGACAAGGGCATCGGTATCACGCCCCAGCAGCGCAAGGAACTCCAGCAGGAGGCCCAGCTGGCGCAGACCCGCCTCGGCTACGCCGGTGTGACCCCGGCTCCCGTCCCGGCCGCCTGGTCGGAGTTCCTGCCGACGGGCCCACGTCTGTCGACGGCGGCGGCACGCCAGCCGCAGGGTTCGTGAGGCACGCCGATGCGATCCACGCTGCGCACACGTACGATCCTGGCGACGGCGCTGGCCCTTGCCGCGTCGCTGCCGGCGGCACCGATGGCCGCCGCGGACTCCGTGTCCGACCAGTGCACGTTCTCCAGGACCAACCACAAGTACGCCGGCACACCATGGGCCCTGCAGCGCGTCAACCTCGATGAACTGTGGAGCCAGTCCAAGGGCAAGGGCGTGAAGGTGGCGGTCATCGACACGGGCGTCGACACGGCCAACCCTCAGCTGACCCCCGCGGTGGACGCGTCCCTGGGCGCGAACCTCCTGCCCCCCAAGGACAGCAAGGGCAAGCCGGTCGACGGCGCCAAGTCCAAGCCCACGACCGACACGGTCGGCCACGGCACCCGCGTGGCGGGCATCATCGCCGCCCGCCCCATGAAGGGCACCGGGTTCGTCGGGCTCGCCCCCGAGGCCACGATCATCCCGATCAAGCAGAACGACGCCGAGGGCCACGGCACGTCCTCCACCCTCGCCAAGGCGATCAAGCACGCGATCGACGTCAAGGCCCAGGTCATCAACATCTCCCAGGACACGACGAATGCCGTGGCACCGGGCGACGAGCTGCTGAACGCGATCAACGAGGCCCTGAACCGAGGCATAGTGGTGGTGGCGTCGGCGGGCAACGACGGCCTCGACGGCAACACCAAGCGGACGTACCCCGCCTCCTACGACGGCGTCCTCGCAGTCGCCGCCTCCGACCGCAACAACGAACGCGCGGCCTTCTCCCAGTCCGGAAGCTGGGTCGGCGTCGCCGCCCCGGGCGTCGACATGATCTCGACGGTGCCCGAGGGCGGCCACTGCTCCGACAACGGCACGAGCTTCTCCGCGCCCTACGTTGCCGGCGTGGCAGCGCTGATCAAGGCCAAGCACCCCGACTGGACGGCCCGCGAGGTCGTGGCCCAGATCGAGCAGACGGCAGAGCGTTCGATCAACGGCCATGACCGCCTGGTGGGTTGGGGCGTGGTCGACCCGGTCCGCGCCCTCACCGAGGACGACCACCCGATCGAGGCCCCCCGCCCCGACGCCGGCCTCACCCATGTGGAGGCCCCGACCCCGGCCAAGCTCACCCTCGGCGAAACCCCTCAGGAACGCACCGCCCGCATCGCCACGTACGTGGCCATCGGCGTGGCCGTACTGGTGGCGGGCCTGAGCGGAGGCGCGGTGGCCCTGCGGGACGCCCGCCGCAGGCGTGGTGCACTGGAGAGGCGAGCAGAAGGGTGACGACCGGCGCCGGGCCCCGGCAGAACGCGCGTCGATGCCAAGGCGTTTGGCCACCTGACTGCATCCCTGTGCGGGCGCTCCGGTGGTCTCCCCCGTCCCCCACCGCCTCCACCAACCCCGCCGGCTGGTCGCGGGCCGGCGGTTGCGCCACCTCACGGGCGGTCACAGTCAGTGCTTCATGGCTTGGTTTTGTGGTTGCAAAGATCTTGCCCCTATGACGTGCAGAGCTCGAGCAGCCGACCGTGTGTGAAATTTCTGCGCAGATGCACGGGCGCTTCTGTCGTTATTGACCACCTTGTCGGTCTTGGTTGCCCCCGAGTCGGTCACTTCGGGACACCATTGCAACTGAACCGTCGCAGAGTTCAGTTGGCCGCGAATTGCACAGTGACTACAGTGGTCAGCGATGGATCCAGGGGTGCGGGTGAGGTTCCCCGGTCCGTCGACAGCTCGACCAACGGGGAACGGGGAAGGGGCCACGGTGAGTGACGGTGGCAGCGCGAATCTGAGGCGCGGCGCCGATGCGCTGGCGAAGTTCAGTGACGGGTTGAAGAACGCGCTGACGACGTTCGAGCAGTCTCCGGCGAACCCATCCGAGCTCGGGCACCACGGGCTTGACCGCCAGTCGTTCGGTGGTACGAAGATCCCGTTCCCCGAGGCGGACTACCTGCACGAGAAGTACTCGGACGTGCATGGCGTCCTCATGGACATGTCGGCAACCTTGCGCCTGCATATCGAGGCTCTGCAGTGTGCGGCGCACTCGGCAGATGCCACGTACGACGGCACCGAAGAAGAAGTGCGGCGTCGGTTCTGGGAGATCAAGGCCAAGCTCGACGACGAGTACCAGAAGACGCACCCCAAGGAGCAGCAGCAGCCTCGGAAGGACACGAGGCAGCACACTGACGACAAGTCCGCGGGGGTGAGCTCCCAGTGAGCGACAACAACTGGCAGCAGCAGCCTCAGTACAAGACCGGCATCAAGGAAGCGAACGGGCTGGCCGGTGCGTCCGACGCACTCGGCATGGTGGAGAACTTCTTCCGGGGCATGCCGTTCGGCAGGAGCCAGTTCGACGAGTGCGATCTCAATGACATGATCGACGTGATCGAGCACGGCAAACCCGAGCATCTGGAGATGGCCGGCAAGGCCATCTGGGATGCCCGCGACGCCATCAGCACCGCCGCCAAGGACCTGCGTAAGTACGTCGACCAGGTCGACTGGGAGGGCGAGGGCGCCACGTCCTTCCATAAGTACGCCACATCACTCCTCAAGTGGGCCGGGCAATTCGAGGACTACGCTCACAACGTCGGTGCGGAGATCACTGCCGCCGCCACGGGCCTGGCCTCCGCGCACATGCCGCCCCGGGACACGCGGCCCGCGGGCGAGCAGAAGCGGCCCTGGCTGCTGCCCAAGGCCAAGCAGGTCGAGAGCAACCCGGACTACGTGCTCGCCCAACAGGTCGAGAAGAACCGGCAAGAGGCCATCAACCAGATGAACCGGTTGGGGTCCTACTACTCGGTGGCCGGCGGGGCGTTGCACTCGCAGCCCAAGCCGTCCATGGCTCAGATCGACAAGGTTCCGGACTTCGGGGTGCCTCGGCCATCTCCTGTAGACGCCGGGTCCAGCCGGTATGGCTCTGGGTCGCAGGCGCCAACGGCATCGGTCCGACAAGGCGCGACGGGTGGCCGCGAAGCAGCGGTTGATGCTCATGGCACTTCGGCAGATGGGGCGGTATCTCCCCTTAAGGAAGTGCACGTGCCCAGTGGGTATCCGGGTCACGACGTCGGCACGGAGATCAACACTGTGGGCACGCTGCCTCCCCCGGCACACACCGCACAGCCCGGCCCTCCCACGCCCACTCTTCCGGCTGCCGGCGGTGGAGGGCCAACGCCCACACCTCCGCTGGGGCCCGGACCAATGGCTCCTCCCATCGCGCCGACCGTCGGGCGCGCCACAGGTTATAGTCCGTCCGGCCGACTCCCTTTTTCGACGCAGGGGCGCACCGGCCCGTCGGGCACTGCAGGTGGCCGAGTGCCGCAGGAGCCGGAGGGCCAGACGGGGCGTACCGTCAGCGGCGGCCGTGTGCCGCAGGGGCCCATCGGGCAGGCTGCTCGCGCCATGGGGGGTACGCCTGAGGCCGGTCAGTCGGCTGTGCGTGGGTCCGCTCAGCAAGCCGGACGCTCCCCTCTGGGGCGTGGTGTCACGGGTGGAACGCCGAGGATGACCAACACGCCCGGCGAGAATGTCAGAGCGACTGGCCCCATCGGCGCGGCACGCAGCGGCGTCGTGGGCGGCAAGCCTGTCACGGGCCGAACGCCAGGAGCGGCGTCCAATTCCCGTGTCCCGCGCGGCACGGTCGTCGGCGCCGAGGAGCCGGTCTCCTCGGCGCAGCCGAAGGGCGTTCTCGGGCAGCGTGGAGTCGTCGGCGCGCCTACGGCCAAGGCAAATCCCGGTGTCGGCCAGTCGGTGCTGCGGTCGGCGGTGGCCTCCGAGGGCGCGATCGGAGTGCCCCGCAACGCCGCCGGATCACTCGGAGGCTCCGAGTCCAGCGCTCGTGGCGCAGGACTCGGCCGAGGCGCGATTGGCAACGGCCAGAGCGCGAAGGGGGAGGCCGGTCGCGAGGGAGGCCCTGCCGAGAAGCAACAGCACCGCCCGACGCAGAAGCAGCGGCGTGATGTGCCGCAGAAGCGTGACTGAACACAAGCGAGGACGGACGTACACAGGCATGAAGCCAGGGACCGGCCGACGTAGCAGAGCGACTGCCTTCCTGACGAGGCGCAATGTGAGACGTCTGGCGGCGATGTGCTCGGCACTGGGCGCTTTGGTCGTCGGCTCCGCTGGGCTGGCTCCCGGGGTGGCTGCTGCCTCGGACATTCAGTCGAAGCAGTGGTACCTGAAGGCCATGGGCGCCGACGAGATGTGGAAGTACAGCACCGGCAAAGGGGTGAAGGTCGCCCTTATTGACACAGGGGTGAATGCGGCGACCTCATCACTCAAAGGGCAGGTACTGTCCGGCGACGTGCCTAAATCGGCAGGATACCGGGCCACTGACGACTATAACGGTCACGGTACCTCCATGGCCGAGATTATTGCGGGAACGGGAGCAGGCGGCGGCATCAAGGGGTTGGCGCCGGGAGCGAAGATTGTTCCCATCCGTATCGACATGCTCGATACGAAGGGCGCTAAACAGGATCCGAATTCCCCCAGTTCCGCCGAAGCGATCCGTGCTGCCGCCGACAGCGATGTAAAGATCATCAGCATGTCCTTCGCCAGCCCTTATCCGAGCTCGGAGGAGGAGGACGCCGTCAAGTATGCTGCCTCCAAGGGGAAGCTGATGTTTGCTGGCATCGGCAATGGCGGAGAAAAGGGAAAGGTCGAATATCCCGCCACCGATCCGTACGTGGTCGGTGTCGGCGCCACCGACAGTTCCGGAACCATCGCCAAGTTCTCGACGAAAAGCAACTACGTGGACTTCGCCGCGCCGGGCGTCAACATTCCCGGCTGGTGCGACACCAAGTTCACCGAGTACTGCAACACCTGGGGAACCAGCCCCGCCACCGCCATCGCCTCCGCCTCCGCCGCCCTCGTCTGGTCGGTTCACCCCAACTGGACGGCCAACCAGGTCCTTCGGACCCTCCTCGACACCGCGGGCCGTTCCTGGCCGAAGGACAAGCCCAGCACCTACCTCGGCTACGGTCTCATCCGCCCGCGCCGCGTACTGATCGACAAGAACATCGATCCGGGTCCGGCCGACAGGGACCCCCTGTACGCCGAGAACGGAACCGACGCGAACGCAGACATCATGGCCACCCCGAGCCTGTCGGTCGCGCCCTCTTCCGGGACATCGGCAAAGGGCACCGGAACCACCGGCGGCCCCACCTCCGCCGCCGCGAAGGACTCGGGCTCCGGCGGTGACACGCAAACCTGGGTGATCGTCGGCGCCGCAGCCGCCGTACTAGTCATCGGAGGCGCTGGTTTCGCCGTGCTGCGTGCACGCCGTAGCGCCTGACCGGTCTCCCGCGCAGCTGCTCGTTCGCCGAATGAGCAGAGGTCCGCTTGCCGGCAGTGCCGACGCCAGAAGTCGGCACCCGGCGAGGTCAGTTCACACAGAAGGGCATCGAAGTGGCAGCAGGCACTCAGAAGATCACCAAAGACTCAGTCGTAGTCCTCGAGCAGAATCTTCTGCAGCAGTTCGACCACATCAAGGGCCAGCTCGCGCGCCTCCAGCACCTGATCGACTCGCTCGAGGGGCACTGGAAGGGCATCGGCGCCGGCGCGTTCAACCAGAAGCAGACCGAGATCAATGAGCGCATGGTCCGACTCGGCACCATCCTGGTCGGTTTCATCGATGCGATGAACAAGACCATGAAGATCAACGACCACACCGAGGACCAGGTCCGCGCCAGCGTCCAGGGCATCAATGTGGACCTCGGCGGCGCGCCGTCGGCGCTGACCAAACTCTGATCCGCGCCCGACCACCACTTCTCAGCAACGGAGGAATCATGAGCGTCCACAACGATGGCGTGACAGAAGTCCACTACGCCGGTCTTGACCACATGGCGACCGAAATCGGCACCCAGGCCAAAAACCTTGAGGCCAGCCTCGACCAGATCAAGAGGGAGATCCAGAAGGTCTCCGGCATGTGGGAGGGCGAGGCCCACAAGGCGTACATCGACAAGCAGACCGAGTGGGACAACAACGCCCGAGCCATCCACGAGGCTCTGGTCGCCATCGGCCACGCCGTGCACGCCGCCGGCGGTGACTACATGGGCGGCGACAAGAAGGCCGCCAGCTACTTCATGTAGGCAGCCGGAACCGATCGGCACGTCGCGGTAGCGGGGTGGGCACGCACGGAGGGTGCCCACCCCCAGTCGCGTCCGGGTACCGGCCCGGCAAAGCGGAAGAACCAGGACAGGGAATGCAGGCGACAGGTGGCGCCACGGGTGTGGCCGCCGGGGAAGAACCGGGCAGAGCCGCGAAAACGCAGCGGCGGGTGGGCCCGTACCACCTGATCACCGCGCTGGACGATCCCCACACCAAGGTGCCCGTCCCGGAGCGGCGGTACATCGCCCGTAGTGCCGACGGTCAGCACACCGTTCTGCTCTCCCTTCCCCTATCCGGCCGCGATCCCCAGCTCTTCCTGGCGGAAGCCGAGGCCTCCCGCTATCTCCTCGGCAGCTGCGCGGCGCCGGTCTCCGCCGTCGCCGGCCCAGGTGAGCCCGCCTGGTGCTGCCGCCCGTACCTGCCCGCCCTGCCGCTGCCCACCGCCCTCGCCGTACACGGCGGTCCGCTGCCCGAGCGGACCGTACGCACGCTCGGCGTCGCTCTCGCCGAGACGCTGGCGGTCGTGCACGGGCAGGGGCTGACCTTCGCCGGCATCTCTCCGGCGGCCGTCCTGCTCGCCGCCGACGGGCCCCGCCTCTCCTGCTTCGGCGCCGTGCGCGCGGCCGCGCCCGACGGTGCTTCCCGCTCAGGGCTGCCGGGTCTCGAACCGGGCAGCCTGCCGCCGGAACAGGCGACCGGCGGGCGCCCGCGTCCCCTCGGTGACGTGTACGCCCTCGGGGCGACACTCGCCTACGCGGCCACCGGGTACACGACGCCGGAACGCGACGAACTTCCCGCCGCCTTCCGTGCCGTGATCGCCCGATGCCTCTCACGTGACCCGGGCAACCGCCCCCAGCTGGCGGAGCTGATCGACGCCCTGGGCGGTGACACCGGGACGGAACGTCGTTCCACCGCCCCCGGCTGGCTCCCGGGGCGTGTCGTCGCGGCCCTCGCCCATCAGTCGGCTGCCGTCCTCATGGCGGAGATCCCCAACGAGGCCGCCCCCGTATCGTCCACCGACCCGGTATCCCACTCGCACTGAAGACGACCCATGCCCTCCCCACTCACTCATGACGACCCCCAGGCGATCGGCCCCTACCGGCCGATCGCCCGCCTCGGCAGCGGCGGGATGGGCACCGTCTACCTCGCGCGTACCGCAGGCGGCCGTACCGTCGCGCTGAAGACCATGCACGCCCGGATCGCCTCCGACCCGGCCTTCCGCACCCGGTTCCGGCTGGAGACCGACGCGGCACGGGTCGTGGGGGAGCGATACGGCGCCGGGGTCGTCGAGGCGGACCCGCGAGCCGGCACGCCCTGGTTCGCCACCGAGTACGTGCTCGGACCGCCCCTCGACGAGGCCGTGGAGCTGTGCGGTCCGCTGCCCGAGACGTCCGTACGGGCGTTGGGTGCCGCACTGTGCGGGGCCCTGGGGCAGTTGCACGCCTCGGACGTCGTCCACCGTGATCTCAAGCCGTCCAACGTCCTCATCACCGCGTACGGGCCCAAGGTCATCGACTTCGGTATCGCCCGCGCCGCCGGTGACGATCACCTCACCCGTGTCGGGGTCGCGGTCGGTACCCCCGCCTTCATGTCGCCGGAGCAGGCGAGCGGGCAGGAGCACACGGCCGCGGGTGACGTGTTCGCACTCGCCGGGCTGCTCGTCTTCGCCGCCACCGGGCATCCGCCCTTCGGGCACGGGCAGGCGGCCGATCTGCTCTACCGGGTGCAGTACGCCGAGCCCGACCTGAGCGGTGTGCCCGACAGCCTGGTACCGGTGCTCGCGCCGTGCCTGGACAAGAACCCGTTCCGGCGGCCGACGACCGGTCGGCTCGCCTCCCAACTGCACGACGGGACCGGTGAGTTCGCCGACCACCTGCCGGACGTGCTCCTGGCCGACATCGGGCGGCGGGCCACCGAGGTGTGGCAGGTCATGCCGCAGCGGCTGCCGGCTCCCGTCGATGAGCCGGCCCCCGCGCCGACGGCCGCGCCCGTACGGTGGTCCCGTCGCCGTCTGCTGCTCACCGGCGGCGGCGCGGCACTGGGCGTCGCGGCCGCGGGAGCGGCGGGGGCGTGGGCCTGGAGCGAGCAAGCCGGTGGCCCGAAGCCACAACCCGCGCCCGGGCCCAGCAACAGCCAGCTGCCGAAGAAGCAGCTGGACTCCCGCTGGCAGGTCCAGGTCGAGGACACGTACAACGGGGGCTTCACAGAGGGCCCCCTGGACTCCTATCCGGTGCCGTTGCAGGCCGTCGGCGACATGGTCGTGGTGATGGCCGGAAACTTCCTGGAAGGGGTCGTCGCGCAGAGCGGGAAGGTCGCCTGGAAGACGCTCAACTCGCCTGTACCGTGGCAGATCGCCTCCGACGCCGGTCGCATGTTCCTGGTGAAGGAGGTGAACGACGGCTACACCGGATCCGATTCCTCCCATGCGAGCCCCTTGGCGCTGGCCTCGATCGACGTCCGCGCCGGCACGGTCGGGGAGCCCTTCGCGCAGTTCACCGACCTCAATGGGCTCGCACTGAACCAGGCGCTGTGCACCGCGGACGGGGTGGCCTACGCGGTGGCCGGGCACGGCAAGTTCTCCTTCAGCTTCCTCGCCTCCCAGTCCTGGTACGTGTTCGCGGTGGACATCAGCAGCGGCAAGCGTCTGTGGAAGGCACCGCTGCCCGGTCGGCACCAGGAGGTCCCGCACCTGTTCTTCCTCGGTGCCTCGGTCGTGGGGAACCGTCTCGTGGCGCTTCAGGAAGCGAACGACGGCAGCGTGCACGCCGTCGTACGCGACACGGGTACGGGAACCGTCCGGTGGGACCGCAAGCTGGACGGCGTCGTCCCGGACCGGGTACGGGAGTCCCTGGTCACCGACGCGCAGCACCTGTACGTGGGTGCCGGCCGACTGAGGGCACTGCGGCTCGGCGACGGGAGTGTGGCCTGGGACTCGGCGTCCGAACGGCCGGGTCGCACCTATGGCCTTCCGGTGATCAAGGACGGCACCCTGTACGCCGTCGAGAAGGGGCTCGGGCTCGTCGCCTTCGACCCGGCGAGCGGGCGCGTCAAGTGGCAGGAAAAGGGTGGGCAGGGCACTGCCGCGGACCTGAGTGCCCCGCCCGTGGTCAGCTCCGACTACGCGTACACCAGGCGAGGATCGCGATTGTGGGCGATCGATCTGTCCTCCCACGAGCCGGCCCACTCCTACCGGACCACCGGTGACCGTTTCATGATCCATGAGAAGGCAAGCGCGGTCATCGCGCTCGGCGGGCACTTCCTCGCGGCCTTCCCCTTGCGATGAACCGTCCGGTGCGGAGAACGGAGAACGACAAGCGATGAGGCCCCTGGGGACCGGCGACCCGATCCGGCTCGGACCGTACCGGCTGCTCGGTGTGCTGGGCGAGGGCGGCATGGGCAAGGTGTACGTGGGGCAGGACCATGCGAGCACCGTCGCCGCCGTGAAGGTGCTGCGGCCCGAACTCGCCCACGACACGGGCCTCGCCCAGCGTTTCGTGCGGGAGGCGGTGGCGGCCGCGGCCGTGCGGAGCCCGGGTGTGGCAGCGGTGCTGGGTGCCCAGACCGAGGGTGGACGGCCGTGGATCGCCACGGAGTTCCTCGCCGGGCCGACCCTGGACCAGATCGTGGATCAGCAAGGTCCGCTGGACGACGTGAAACTGCGTGCCCTGGCCGCCTCCGTCGCCCGTACGCTGCGTGACATCCACGCCGCCGGGTTCGTCCATCGCGACCTCAAGCCGCCGAACATCGTGCTCACCTCGAACGGCCCACGGATCATCGACTTCGGCATCGCCCGCCCCGAGCACGGTCTCACGCTCACCACCACCGGGCAGATCCCGGTCACGCCGGGGTACGGCGCCCCCGAGCAGGTGCTCGGCCGTCGGGTCACCCCGGCTGCCGACGTCTTCTCCCTCGGCGCCGTTCTCGTGTACGCGGCCACCGGGCACCGGGCGTTCGGCGGCACCCATGTCGCCGCGGTCCAGTACGAGGTCGTCCACGGTGAACCGCGCTGGCACGGTCTCTCGCCCGAGCAGCACGCTCTGATCGCGCCATGCCTCGCGAAGGAGGCGGCCGGGCGGCCCACTCCCGACCAGATCGCTGGGGCCTTCGCCCCGTCCAGGCGGTCCGACGGGGTGTGGAAGAGCGGGCCCGTGGCCGATGCGATCAGGGAGCGGGAGCGTCAGGTACGGGAATTGACTGCGCCCCTGCTGACGACGCAGTCCGTGGCCGGGCCGAGCCGGAGAAGGCTGCTGACCGGATTCGCCGCCGGCGGCGCGCTGCTCGCGGCGACCGGCGGCACCGGATGGTGGCTGCTGCGCGGCGGCGGCTCGAGCCGGAAGGACCTGTTCACCATTCCGCCCGCGGTGAAGACGCCGGCGGCACGCCCTCTTTCCGCCGACGACGGCGACTTCATCGTCGGTGATCCCGTCAAGCCGCTCTGGAGGCACGATGGGGCGGTGGGAACGCATGCGCCGGCTCCGCTGCCGATCCGGGACGTCGTCGTCACCGGTGCCGAGTCCGGCGGCATGGCGGCGTTCAACGTCGTCGACGGCAAACGCCGCTGGCTGGCCTCCGACATGGAGATGTCGAGTGGTTGTCTGTCGCTCTCCGACCGATTGGTCGTGGCCGCCGACAAGGACGGCACGCTGCACACCTTCGTCCCGTCCACGGGCGAGCCCAAGTGGAGTGCGGAGGCCGAGGCCGAGGCGCTGCTGGCCGTCGACGAGGAGGCGGTGTATGTCGTGACGAAGGACCACCGGTTGCGTTCGGTGGGTCGTTCCGATGCGGGCCTCCGTTGGACCGTGTCGGTGCCGGAGCGGTTCAGGACCGGCCTCCATCCCCAGGGCGCGGTGGACAGCGGCGTACTGGTCGTCTCGACCACCAGCGGACACGCGGTGGCGGTCAGTACGAAGACCGGCCGCACTCTGTGGACGGTGTACGACCAGGCGAAGAAGACACAGCTCGTTCCGGTGGCCGGTAGCGGTGTGGTCTACCTCAACGGCAGGACAATGACCGGCCGGAGAATCTCGGACGGCAAGGAGGTCTGGCGTGGGACGAACGCATTGGGGAGCTCGTCGGAATGGGGTCCCGCGTGGGTCTCCGCCGACCGTGTGTATGCGACCGTCGGCGGCTTCATCGCGGGGCTCGGCCTCCGTAAGGGCCAGAAGGACTGGTTTGCGCCGGGCGGTACCGAGGGGAGTCCGGTCCTGCTCCAGGGCAGCGGCGCATGGGTGCTCGAGGACCTGAACGACGGCCTCTCGGTCCACACCCTGAGCGTCAAAGACGGCTCCGACACCTGGTACTACGATCCTCGCTGGGTCTTCGATCTCAAGCTTGCTGTCGGCGGAAACCGAGCCTTCGTCACCGGCGGCAACAGCCTGGTCGCGTTGCCTGTCTTCTGACCTCCCGCAAACACCGGGTACGGCGGCTCGCGCGACCGCCGTACCCGGCAAGACCCGTGGACGTCAGTACTCCACGTCCACCCATCCCGTCTGAACCAACGGCTTCCCCCGCTTCCGCGACACGAAGACGCCCCGCCCCGCGGGCATCGGCCGCGGCCTGACCCCACCGAGGATGTCGCCCTCGCCCGGGTCGCCGGCCAGGAGGATGCCCTGGGCGCCGAGTTCCTTCATGCGCTGCATGAACGGCTCGTAGGCGGCCCGGCTCGCGCCCGCGGAGGAGCGGGCGATGATGAAGCGGACGCCGACGTCACGGGCGAAGGGCAGCATCTCCGTCAGACCGCCCAGCGGGTTGCCGCTGGACGTGGAGACCAGGTCGTAGTCGTCGATCACGACGAAGACCTGCGGGCCGCGCCACCAGCTGCGGTCCCGAAGCTGCTGCGGGGTGACGTCGGCCGTGGGCGTCCGGCGCTGCATGAGGTCGGCCAGGGCCGTCATGTGGTGGTCCATCTGGCTGGACATCGGGATGTACTCCGCCAGGTGCGAGGCCGGCGTGATGTCCAGGAGGGAACGGCGGTTGTCGACGACGAAGAACTTCGCCTCGTCGCCGCCGTACCGCAGCGACAGCTGCCTGATCAGCAGCCGCAGCAGGTTGGACTTGCCGGACTCGCTCTCGCCGAAGACGAGGAAGAACGGGTCCTGCTCGAAGTCCAGGAAGACCGGCTCCAGGTTGTCCTCGTCCAGTGCGAAGGCGATGCCCTGCTTCGGGAAGTGGTCGCCCGGCGGCAGCTGCACCGCCTCCAGCCGGCGCGGCAGCAGCCGCACCTTGGGCGCGCCCGGCTCCTGCCAGTGGCGGCCGACCTCGGTGGACAGCGCCGCCGTGGCCTCGGCGAGGTCGGTGTCGGACGTCAGGCCGTCGATGCGCGGCACCGCGGCCATGAAGTGCAGCTTCTGGGGGGACAGACCACGGCCGGGAACACCGGCGGGGACGTTCACCGCCACCTTGCGGTCGATCTCCGAGTCCATGACGTCGCCCAGGCGCAGCTCCAGGCGGTTCATCAGGTGGTCCTTGAGGTTCGCCCGGACCTCCATCGAGCGCGACGCCGTGATGACCACGTGGATGCCGTAGCCGAGGCCGCGCGCGGCGATGTCCAGCACCGCCGGTTCCAGGGCCTCGTAGTCCGTGCGGAAGTTGCCCCAGCCGTCGATGATCAGGAAGACGTCGCCCCAGGGCTGGTCGGTGACCGAGATCTCGCCGCGGGCGCGGCGGTTGCGGTAGTCGGCGATCGAGGCGATGCCGGCGGAGCGGAAGTACTCCTCGCGGCGGGTCAGCACGCCGTAGACCTCGGAGACCGTACGGCGGACGCGTTCCGGGTCGAGGCGGGAGGCGACACCGCCCACGTGTGGCAGGCCGTCCACCGCCGCCATACCGCCGCCACCGAAGTCCAGGCCGTAGAACTGCACTTCGTGCGGCGTGTGTGTGAGCGCGAAGGAGCAGATCATGGAGCGCAGGAGGGTCGACTTGCCGGACTGCGGGCCACCGATGATCTGCATGTGGCCGGCCGCGCCCGAGAAGTCGAGCATCAGACGGTCGCGGCGCTGCTCGTACGGTTTGTCGACCAGGCCGACCGGGACGATCAGGCGGCCGGCGCCCTCGTAGTTCGGCTGGGTCAGACCGCGGCCCGGTACGGCCGCGAGGCCGGGCAGCAGCGCGTCCAGCGAGGGCGGGCTCTCCAGCGGCGGCAGCCACACCTGGTGCGCCGCCGGCCCCTGTGCCTCCAGCCGGCGCACGATCACGTCGAGGACCGTGTCGGCCAGCGCCTCGTCGACCTCGGGGGCGGACTCGGTGCGCTGGTGGGGGACGGCGGTGTACTGCACCGGCACCTCGGTGGCCGTGAACAGCACCGGACGCCGGTCCACCGGCAGGGGTCCGCCGCCCAGCGTCGCGCGCTGCGGGCCCGAGCGGTAGACGCCGGAGACGTACGCCGCCTTGAAGCGGACCATTTCGTCCGTGCCGAACTTCAGGAAGCCGGAACCGGGGACGTTCGGGAGCTCGTAGGCGTCGGGGACGCCCAGGGCGGCACGGGATTCCGCCGCCGAGAAGGTCCGCAGGCCGATGCGGTACGACAGGTACGTCTCCAGGCCGCGCAGGCGGCCCTCCTCCAGGCGCTGCGAGGCCAGCAGCAGGTGCACGCCCAGCGAACGGCCGATACGGCCGATCTGCACGAACATCTCGATGAAGTCCGGCTTGGCGGTCAGCAGCTCGCTGAACTCGTCGATCACCAGGACGAGCGACGGGATCGGCTGCAGGGGTGCACCCGCCGCGCGGGCCTTCTCGTAGTCGTGGATGTTGGCGTAGTTGCCCGCGTCGCGCAGCAGTTCCTGGCGGCGGTTCAGCTCACCGCGGATCGAGTCGCCCATGCGGTCGACCAGGGTGAGGTCGTCGGCCAGGTTGGTGATGACCGCCGCCACGTGCGGCATCTGCGCCATGCCGGCGAAGGTGGCGCCACCCTTGAAGTCCGCGAGGACGAAGTTCAGCGTCTCGGAGGAGTGCGTGACGGCGAGGCCCAGTACCAGGGTGCGCAGCAGTTCCGACTTGCCGGAACCGGTCGCACCGACGCACAGGCCGTGCGGGCCCATGCCTTCCTGCGCGGCCTCCTTCAGGTCCAGCATGACCGGGCGGCCGTCCTCGCCGAGACCGATCGGTACCCGCAGGCGTTCCGCCAGCGCGCGCGGGCGCCAGGTCCGCTTGGTGTCGACCGAGGCGGCGTCGCCGAGTCCGAGGAGGTCGGTGAACTCGAGGTTCGCCAGCAGCGGTTCGTCGTCATCGCCGCCGGACGCCATGCGCAGCGGCGCCAGTTGCCGGGCCAGTGCCTCGGCGGACTCGTAGGAGAGACCGTCCGGAGTGCCCTCGTAGACCTCGCCGTGCCCGGACTCCAGGCGCAGCATGCCCGGCTGCACGACGATGGACAGGTCGCCGCCCGCCGTCGTGAGTTCGCCGGGTACGACCTCGACGACCGTGACACCCTGCAGGCCCTCGGGGTTGGCGAGCACCGAGTCCGGCAGCAGGGAGATGTCGTCCAGGACGAGCACGATGTGCGGCGCGTCGAGCAGCGGGGACGCGGTGGGGTGGAAGCGGGGGCGGCCGGTCAGCCGGACGGACAGCAGGTCCTCGAGCTCGCGTGGGTCGGTGCCGATCAGCCGGCGGGAGCCCGCGCCGTCCACCTCGCCGGTGGCCTGTACATGCGGCAGCCACTTCGCCCAGTCCCAGTGCGGCAGCGCCTCCCGGCCCGTGGCCACCGCGATGAGCAGGTCCTCCGGGGAGTGCAGCGAGGCCAGCGAGCCGACCAGGGCGCGGGCACAGGACCGTACGGACTGCGGCTCGCCGCTGACCGTCACGTGGTAGAAGGCGCGCAGGGACACCGCCATCGGCAGGTCGCCGACGGTGTGGTGCGCGGCGAGGAAGCGCTGCATCGCGCCCGCGGTCAGCGGCTCCAGCTGCTCGACCGGCCCCGTCTCGGGAGCGATGAGCGGGGTCGCCAGCGGCTGCGGGCCCAGTCCGACGCGCACATGCGCGAAGTCCTCGTCGCCGGGCCGCCGTTCCCACACCCGGCTGCCCTCGGCGACGAGCGCCCACAGTTGCTCGGGAGAGGGGTGCAGGTAGTACTGCGCGTCCCGCTGCGTCCTCGCCGTCGCCACGGCGGACTTGCGGGTCTGCGACAGATAGCTGAGGTAGTCACGCCGCATGTCGGCCAGTTGGCCCTGGGAGCCGCGGCGGAAGCGGACCACCATCGCGATGGACATCGCCACCGTCGAGGCGATCATGATCATGCCCATGATCTTCATGAACGGCTGACCGTTCGTGAAGAAGAACACCACCGAGCCACCCATGCCCAGCGTGGGCAGGAGCTGCATCAGGACGCTCTCCTGATGACCCCGGGGCAGTTCGGGCGGTGGCTGGACAACGACGTCTTCCGTGGGCACTTCGGACGGCAGCGCTCTAGCGGGGCGCTTGACGACAATCTGGCTCACTGCTCACCAATTCCCTTGCCCGACCCAGGCTTTCCGCTCGCCGCCCCGTGTCCGGCGAGCGCAGGCCGCCGCGTGATCCTACTGAGTTCACCGGACACCGGTGAGCGGTAGGGTGCCGGATGTTCGCGTGAGCACACGCCGAGCAGGCTGTGCATACCGGGACAATCCCCTTGATCTTCAGGCGGGAAGACCCGGGAACCCTGCCGTACGGCACCCGTGCCGCCGCCCGCGCGGCGAACCGGCACGAGACTTTCACGAAGTAGACGCACCACCACCACTGAGGGGGAGCAGCAGGTGAGCATGACGGCCGCCGCCACCGGCGGACCCGGGACGGGAGCCCCCGCCGGGTCCGGCACCGGACTCGGCTTCTGCCGGGTCACCATCGTCGCGCCCGACAGCCGTATCGACGTCGCGCTGCCCGACGACGTCCCGGTCGCGGACCTCTGTCCGGAGATCCTCCGGCTGTCCCAGCAGAGCCCCGAGGCGGGCGCCCCGGTCGGCTACCACCTCGTCCGCACCGACGGCACCGTGCTGGACAGCGCCCGCTCCTTCGCCGCCCAGCGCATTCTCGACGGCGAACTTCTCACCCTCCGCCCGTTCGCGGAGTCCCTGCCGCCGGCCGTCTTCGACGACGTCGCCGAGGCCGTCGCCTCCGCCGTCACCAAGCAGCACAAGCTGTGGAGCGGTGACCTCACCCGGGCCGCGGGTCTCGTCGGTGGCGGAGTGCTGCCGGCGCTGCTCGCGTTCGTCGCCTGGACCGCCGACCCGCGCCACGACATGCACGGCCTGGCCGGCATCCTCGCGGCCGTCGCCGGTGTCCTCCTGGTCGTGCTCGCCGCGATCCGCGCCCGCGTCTACGACGACCGCGGCTCGGCCGTTGCCCTCGGCCTCGGCGCCTTGCCCAACATCGGGGTCGCCGGCAGCGGACTGCTGCCGCTCACCCACGGCGAGGGCATCGGCAGACTGCAGTTCCTGCTGGCCTGCGCCGCTGTCCTCGTCGCGGCGCTGATCCTCGCCCTGTGCTCCCCGCAGGGCGACGGCCCGTTCGTCGCCTTCGTGTTCGCCTCGGGGATCGCGCTGGTCGTCGTCTTCGTCGCGACGCTCACCCACTGGTCCGCGACCGAGATGGCCGCCCTGACCGCGCCCGTCGCCGTGGGCGCGCTCGCGTTCCTGCCCGGCATGTCCATGCGCTTCGCCCGGCTGCCCATCGGCTTCGAGAACCCGAGCAGCGCGGGCCCCGCCCGGTCCGCCTACGGCACCGAGTCCACCGCGCCGGAGCCGGTGGACACCGAGCGCGTGAAGGCCCAGGCCCGGCGCGGCCACGAACTCCTCGTCGGCCTCGTCGGCGGCTGCGCCGTGCTCGCCGTCGGCGCCTCGGCGGTGCTGGGCTTCTCCGACGACGTCTGGGCCCAGGTGCTCGCGCTGGCGACCGGAGTGGCGATGCTGATGCGCGCCGGGCTCTTCCGCTACACCGCCCAGGTCGCCCCCGTCCTCGCCGCGGGCCTCGCCTCCGTGGTCCTGCTCGGTCTCGGCCTCGCCCTCGACCCGCCGCGCCATGTGGTGCTCGAGGCGCTGACCGGCGACCGTACCGACCTGGACATCCGCACCATCTGGCTGATCGCGGCCATCGCCGCGGCCACCGCGGTGGTGACCGCGGTGGGCCTGATCCTGCCGCGCGGCGGCCTGACCCCGTTCTGGGGCCGCTTCCTGGAGATCTGCGAGGGCTTCGTCCTGCTGACGCTGATCCCGCTGACCCTGGCCGTCTTCAACGTGTACGCGACCGCGCGGGCCATGACCAGCAAATGATCCGCTCGGGGCCGCCGGGGAGACTCGGCGCCGGCGGCCCTCCGAAGCGGGCCCGCTCATGCCGCCGCGAGGCCCTCGGACCCGAGACCCCACAAGAACGCGATCATCGTCGCGCCGGTCACGTGCGGCGCAACCGCGGTCACCCGCGTAGTCACCCGCGACGATCTGCGCGGCCGTTACCGAAAGGACCTTTCAGCGTGAGCTTCGGCCCGCCTCCGTCGATGCACCCCCAGTCCGCGCCGGCGGCGGACCGGCCGCGGGCCGGTCGGCGCGGGCGCGTCCTCGGCACGGTCGCCGCGGTGGTGGCGGCGATCCTGTGCATCGGCGCCGGCCTGCTCTGGTACCACTCGGGCAGCCGCACGAAGGGGACCGACACCACGGGGGTCGAGCAGGCCCCGGACGCGATACGGGAGACCGTGGAGAAGGCCCCCGTCTCACCGGAGGGCCAGGTCGTCGTCCAGCACAACGAAGGCGGCCTCACCGGCAACCAGCAGCGGTTCGCGCCCGCCACCTGGGCCACGGACAAGATCGTCGCGCGGGCTCTCGCCGACCGCATCGAGGGCTACAGGATCGAGCCCGACCCCGACGGGACCGCGAAGGCGTGGACCCTCCAACTCGGCGGCCACGTCTGCGCCGTCAGCCGCGACGTCACCGCCGACGGCCGGACCGCCGTGGCCGTGGAACCCGGGCACACCGACACCCCCCAGAGCGGTGCCTGTGACGAGGTGCTCATGGTCGACCTCGGCACCGGCAAGAAGCTCTGGCAGGAGAAGGTGCCGGCGGCCGACGCCGCCTCCATCACCAGCACCGACATCTCCCTGGCGCGGGGCGTCGTGGCCATCGCCTGGGGCGAGGGGTCGGTGGCGTACGACATGGACAGCGGCAAGCGGCTGTGGAACACGCTCGGCACGTCCCAGTGCCACGACTCGGCCTACGCCGGCGGCGCGGCCCTGCTGGCCCTCGTCAAGTGCGGCGACTCCAGCGCCCCCACCTACCGGGTGGAGAAGCTCGAGCCGCGCACCGGCAAGGTTCTGTGGCGGTACTCGGTCAGCAACGGTCTACGGAGCATCTACCTGCCGTCGGCCGACCCGCCCGTGATCGCCGTCGAGGCGGGGGACTACCGGGTCACGGACCTGATCACTCTGGATCCGAAGAACGGCGCGCGGCTGGCCACCATCTCGATGAACGGCTACGACCCCAAGTGCGGCGGCAACGTCGAGGGCTACTTCGACGCCGTCGACAAGTGCTACGCCATGGTGGTCGGCCGCGACCGGGTCTTCGTCATGAGCAAGGACACCGCGGACGTCGTCAGGAAGCCCGAGAACCAGATCACCGCCTTCGACCTCAAGAAGGGCACCGCCGTCGCCAAGTTCGAGGGCCGGCCCTTCCAGCGGGTCGTTCCCGTCCGCATGAACGGCGACGACCTGATCATTTTTCGTACCACCGAGGACGACGTCCAGCCGGCCGCCGTGGTGGACTGGAACCTCCGGACCGACAAGGAGACCCCGTACCTCCTGTTCCACCTCCCGGCGGACGACCAGGGTGAACTCAGTGACCCGGAGCAGTCGGACATCCTGTACGAACAGGGACACGCCTTCTTCGCCCGCCGCATGCTGACACGCGACGTCGTCCATCCGAAGAACCCGGTGCTGTCGGTGATCGGAGTCGGCAGTGCGGGGCTGAAGCACTGACGTGCGAAGGGGGCGGCACGCACGCGTGCCGCCCCCTTCGCGATGTCGCTCACTGCCCCGCAAGCCCCCCGTTCCGCTCCGACGGCTCCAGATCGAACTCCCCGTCCCGCGCCCCCAGTACGAACGCCCGCCACTCCGCCTCGGTGTAACGCAGCACGGTGGCGTGGTCGAGGGAGGAGCGCATCGCCACCGCCCCGCCGGGCAGGTAGGCGATCTCGACCCGCTCCTCGTGCTCCTCCGTGCCCGGCGCGCAGTGCCACTCCACGCCGGAGATGTCGAGCGCGTACAGCTCGTCCCGTTCCCGCTCCTTGCGCGCCTTGACGTCTTCCTGCGATTCCGGCGCCGGTGCCCCGGCGCTCGTGCCCTGTGTCTCGGCCATGGTGAAGCGGCCCCCTTCGGCTCACGGACAGCGTTGCGCTGTCACCCTACTGGGACGGCACGCGCGCGTACGGTGAAACAGCCTGGTCAACGCCCGGAGGAGTGTGGACAACGGTCGTCGTCCTGGTCGTCGTGATCGCGGCCCTCCTGGTCTGGAACGCCCGACGCGACCGGCGACCGCGACCGGTGACACGGACGGCCGAACCGTGCTGGTACCCTGAGTGACGGCCGTTTGTGTACGCACCCCCGGAGCCCTTCGAAAAGGTTCTGGAGGCCGCGCCCAGCGGATCCCGCCTCCCGAGTAACGGAAGCTCCCCCGAGACGTAGACCGGGGGCACTCGGTGGCACTCAACAGACTATGAGGAGTACGCGTGTCGCTCGACGCCGCTACGAAGAAGCAGATCATCGCCGAGTTCGGTACCAAGGAGGGTGACACCGGCTCCCCCGAGGTCCAGGTCGCTCTGCTCTCCCGTCGGATCTCCGACCTGACGGAGCACCTCAAGACCCACAAGCACGACCACCACTCCCGTCGTGGCCTGCTGATCCTGGTCGGTCAGCGCCGTCGCCTGCTGCAGTACCTGGCGAAGAAGGACATCCAGCGCTTCCGTACGCTGGTCGACCGCCTCGGCATCCGCCGTGGTGCGGCTGGCGCCAAGTAAGACGCCGTGAAGGGAGCGGTTCCCGGCAGGACCCCGGGACCGCTCCCTTCGTCGTACGTGCGAGGTCTTCCTCGCGCATGCGGAAACGTGCGGAGTGTCACTCACGCTTTGTAGTGTGGTAGCACAACGCAATACGCACGACACAGCACGACAACGCACGACAACGAACGACGAGAAGCGCACCTCGCCGCCGCCGGTCCTCGGTAGTGGCCCCCGGGGGAAGCGAGCCCCGGGTGCTTCGATCGAAGACCGGCCCGCACCAGACGGCGCGCTTCTCCACCACCGTCCCCCTGCCACACGGGCAGCCAAGGGACGAAAGACGATATGTAACGGAGAAAACGCTAGTGGAGAACGAGACCCACTACGCCGAGGCCGTCATCGACAACGGCGCCTTCGGCACCCGCACGATCCGCTTCGAGACGGGCCGTCTGGCCAAGCAGGCCGCCGGTTCCGCCGTGGCGTACCTGGACGACGACACCATGGTGCTGTCGGCCACCACCGCCTCCAAGAACCCCAAGGACCAGCTCGACTTCTTCCCGCTCACGGTAGACGTCGAGGAGCGGATGTACGCGGCCGGGAAGATCCCCGGCAGCTTCTTCCGCCGTGAGGGCCGGCCGTCCGAGGACGCCATCCTCACCTGCCGCCTGATCGACCGCCCGCTGCGCCCGTCCTTCAAGAAGGGCCTGCGCAACGAGATCCAGGTCGTCTGCACGGTCATGGCGCTCAACCCCGACCACCTGTACGACGTCGTCGCGATCAACGCCGCGTCCGCGTCCACGCAGCTGGCCGGTCTGCCCTTCTCCGGCCCGATCGGCGGCGTCCGCGTCGCGCTGATCCGCGGCCAGTGGGTCGCGTTCCCCACGCACACCGAGCTCGAGGACGCCGTCTTCGACATGGTGGTCGCGGGCCGCGTCCTGGAGGACGGCGACGTCGCGATCATGATGGTGGAGGCCGAGGCCACCGACAACACCATCAAGCTGGTCGAGGGCGGCACCGAGGCGCCGACCGAGGAGGTCGTCGCCGCCGGTCTGGAGGCTGCCAAGCCCTTCATCAAGGTCCTGTGCCGCGCCCAGTCCGACCTCGCCGCCAAGGCCGCCAAGCCGACCGGCGAGTTCCCGATCTTCCTGGACTACCAGGACGACGTCCTGGAGGCCCTGACCGCCGCGGTCAAGCCCGAGCTCGCCCAGGCGCTCACCATCGCCGGCAAGCAGGAGCGCGAGGCCGAGCTGGACCGCGTCAAGGGGCTCGCCGCCGAGAAGCTCCTGCCGGAGTTCGAGGGCCGCGAGAAGGAGATCTCCGCCGCGTACCGCTCGCTGACCAAGACCCTGGTCCGTGAGCGCGTCATCAAGGAGAAGAAGCGCATCGACGGCCGCGGTGTAACCGACATCCGCACGCTGGCCGCCGAGGTCGAGGCCATTCCGCGGGTGCACGGCTCCGCGCTGTTCGAGCGTGGCGAGACCCAGATCCTGGGCGTCACCACCCTCAACATGCTCCGCATGGAGCAGCAGCTGGACACCCTCTCCCCGGTGACCCGCAAGCGCTACATGCACAACTACAACTTCCCGCCGTACTCCACCGGTGAGACCGGCCGCGTCGGCTCCCCGAAGCGCCGCGAGATCGGCCACGGCGCCCTCGCCGAGCGCGCGCTCGTGCCGGTGCTGCCCACGCGCGAGGAGTTCCCCTACGCGATCCGCCAGGTGTCCGAGGCCCTCGGCTCCAACGGCTCGACGTCCATGGGCTCCGTCTGCGCCTCCACCATGTCGCTGCTGAACGCCGGTGTGCCGCTGAAGGCCCCCGTCGCCGGTATCGCCATGGGTCTGATCTCCCAGGAGATCGACGGCGAGACGCACTACGTCACCCTCACCGACATCCTCGGTGCGGAGGACGCCTTCGGCGACATGGACTTCAAGGTCGCCGGCACCAAGGAGTTCGTGACCGCCCTCCAGCTCGACACCAAGCTGGACGGCATCCCGGCCTCCGTCCTGGCCGCGGCCCTCAAGCAGGCCCGCGACGCCCGCCTCCACATCCTCGACGTGATGATGGAGGCCATCGACCGGCCCGACGAGATGAGCCCGCACGCCCCGCGGATCATCACCGTCAAGATCCCGGTCGACAAGATCGGTGAGGTCATCGGCCCCAAGGGCAAGATGATCAACCAGATCCAGGAGGACACCGGCGCCGAGATCACCATCGAGGACGACGGCACGATCTACATCGGTGCCGCCGACGGCCCCTCCGCCGAGGCCGCCCGCGCCACGATCAACGGCATCGCCAACCCGACGATGCCCGAGGTCGGCGAGCGCTACCTCGGTACGGTCGTCAAGACGACCACCTTCGGTGCGTTCGTCTCCCTGCTGCCCGGCAAGGACGGTCTGCTGCACATCTCGCAGATCCGCAAGCTGGCCGGCGGCAAGCGCGTGGAGAACGTCGAGGACGTCCTCGGCGTGGGCCAGAAGGTCCAGGTCGAGATCGCCGAGATCGACTCCCGCGGCAAGCTCTCCCTCGTTCCCGTGATCGAGGGCGAGGAAGGCTCCGACGAGAACAAGGACGACGCCGAGCAGTGACGTCCCGTAGCTCCAAGGTGACGGCCCGCCCCTCTTCGGAGGCGCGGGCCGTCGCCCGTACCCAAACCCTCATCAAGGGCCAGAACGGCATCGGCACGGTCCGCAAGACCACCCTCCCGGGCGGCCTGCGCATCGTCACCGAGACCCTGCCCTCGGTCCGCTCCGCCACCTTCGGCATCTGGGCGCACGTCGGCTCCCGCGACGAGACGGCGGCCCTGAACGGCGCCACGCACTACCTGGAGCACCTGCTCTTCAAGGGCACGCAGAAGCGCAGCGCGCTGGACATCTCCTCCGCCATCGACGCCGTCGGCGGCGAGATGAACGCGTTCACGGCCAAGGAGTACACGTGCTACTACGCGCGCGTGCTCGACACCGACCTGCCGCTCGCCATCGACGTGGTCTGCGACATGCTGACCGGCTCGCTCATCGTCGAGGAGGACGTCGACGTCGAGCGCGGCGCGATCCTCGAAGAGATCGCCATGACCGAGGACGACCCGGGCGACTGTGTGCACGACCTGTTCGCGCACACCATGTTCGGCGACAACGCCCTCGGCCGCCCGGTCCTCGGCACGGTCGACACGGTCAACGCCCTCACCGCCGACCGCATCCGCCGCTTCTACAGGAAGCACTACGACCCCACCCACCTGGTGGTCGCCTGCGCCGGCAACATCGACCACAACAAGGTCGTACGGCAGGTCCGCGCGGCCTTCGAGAAGGCCGGTGCCTTCAAGAACCTGGACGCACGGCCCGTCGGCCCGCGCGACGGCAGCCGTACGATCCGCACCTCCGGCAAGGTCGAGCTGCTCGGCCGGAAGACCGAGCAGGCGCACGTCGTCCTCGGCATGCCGGGCCTCGCCCGCACCGACGACCGCCGCTGGGCCATGGGCGTGCTCAACACCGCCCTCGGCGGCGGCATGTCCTCCCGCCTCTTCCAGGAGGTCCGGGAGAAGCGCGGCCTGGCCTACAGCGTGTACTCGTACACCTCCGGCTTCGCCGACTGCGGCCTGTTCGGCGTGTACGCCGGCTGCCGGCCGAGCCAGGTGCACGACGTGCTGAAGATCTGCCGCGACGAACTCGACCACGTCGCCGTCAACGGCCTCACCGACGACGAGATCGCCCGCGCCATCGGCCAGCTCCAGGGCTCCACCGTCCTCGGCCTGGAGGACACCGGCGCGCTGATGAACCGCATCGGCAAGAGCGAGCTGTGCTGGGGCGAGCAGATGTCCGTCGACGACATGCTGGACCGCATAGCGGCGGTCACCCCGGACGAGGTCCGCTCGGTCGCCCGCGACATCCTGGGACAGCGCCCGTCGCTGTCGGTCATCGGCCCGCTCAAGGACAAGCAGGCCGCGCGGCTGCACGACGCCGTCGCCTAACCACCTCCCCGTCGCCCCTAAGGAAGCAAGAGATGAGCAAGCTGCGCGTGGCGGTCCTCGGTGCCAGGGGCCGGATCGGCTCCGAGGCGGTCAAGGCGGTCGAGGCCGCCGAGGACATGGAGCTGGTCGCCGCCCTCGGCCGGGGCGACAAGCTCCAGACCCTGGCGGAGACCGGCGCCCAGGTCGCCGTGGAGCTGACCACCCCCGACTCCGTCATGGACAACCTCGACTTCTGCGTGCACCATGGCATCCACGCGGTCGTGGGCACGACCGGCTGGACCGAGGAGCGCCTCGCGCAGCTGACGGGCTGGCTCGCGGAGTCCCCGGAGACCGGTGTGCTCATCGCGCCGAACTTCTCCATCGGCGCGGTCCTGACGATGAAGTTCGCGCAGATCGCCGCGCCGTACTTCGAGTCGGTCGAGGTCGTCGAGCTGCACCACCCCAAGAAGGTGGACGCGCCGAGCGGTACGGCCACGCGCACGGCCCAGCTCATCGCCGAGGCCCGCCGGGCCGCCGGTACGGCCCCGGCGCCGGACGCCACGGTGACCGCCCTGGACGGCGCGCGGGGCGCCAGCGTCGACGGGATCCCGGTCCACGCCGTACGCCTGCGCGGCCTCCTGGCCCACCAGGAGGTGCTGCTCGGCGGCGAGGGCGAGACCCTCACCATCCGCCACGACTCCCTGCACCACAGCAGCTTCATGCCGGGCATCCTGCTCGGCGCCCGCCGCGTCGTGACCACTCCGGGCCTGACCTTCGGCCTGGAGCACTTCCTGGACCTGAGCTGAGTACAGAGTCTCCGATGCGCGCGAAGATCACCTACCTCGTCACGGCCGCCGTCCTGGTCTTCTACTTCGTCCTGGTCGGCAGCCGCGGCGTGATGCTCATCCAGTCCGGCACGGTCCTCACCGTCACCTTCGGGGTCGCGGTGCTGATCCTGCCGGTCATCGGCCTGTGGTTCCTGTGGAAGAACACCCAGTTCGTCCGCAGGGCCAACGCCCTGGCCGCCGAACTCGACGCCCAGGGCGGCCTGCCGGTCGACGAGCTGAAACGCCTGCCCAGCGGCCGGATCGACCGCGACTCGGCCGACGAGGTCTTCGCCCGTCGCAAGGCCGAGACCGAGGCGTCCCCCGACGACTGGCGCTGCTGGTTCCGGCTCGCCGTCGCCTACCACGACGCCCGCGACACCCCGCGCGCCCGCAAGGCGATGCAGAGGGCCATCGCCCTGCACGACGGCAGGCCGGCCGAGGCCTAGGCACCGGTTCTCACCGCCCGGGAATGCTGCCCCCGCCGTCCACGCCGAGCTGCTGCCCGGTGATGAACCCGGCGTCCTCGCTCAGCAGGAAGGCGATCGCCGCGGCCACCTCCTCCGGGCGGCCGAAGCGGCCCGCGGGCACCGAGCGCAGCACCCTGGCCTCTTCCGCGCCGCCCACGGGGTGCGAGGCGCGGAAGAGGGCGGTCTCCACCGGACCGGGAGCCACCGCGTTGACCGTCACCCCGTCCGCCGCCAGCTCCAGCGCCCAGGTCCGGGTCAGGCCCACGAGCGCGCTCTTGGCCGCCGCGTAACTGCTGCGCCGGCGCGCGCCGTGCACGGAGCGGCTGGTCACATTGACGATCCGGCCCCAGCCGCGCTCGCGCATCCCGCCGACGCAGGCCTGGGTGACCTGAACGGCGGTGCGCACATTCAGGTCGTACACGGCCCGCAGGGTGTCGAACGTGATCTCGCCCAGCGGTTCCGGCACGGCGATGCCGACGTTGTTGACGACCGCGTCCACGCGCTCCGCCCGTGTCACGGTCTCCAGCAACGCGCGGGTGGCTTCCGCATCGGCGAGGTCGCAGGCGTGCAGCACGCCCGGGAAATCACCGTCCGGGGCGCTGCGGGCGACTCCCAGCACCCGGTGTCCCCGGGCGGCGAGGCGGTGTGCGGTGGCCAGGCCGATCCCCTTCGACGCTCCGGTGATCAGCACGGTACGTCCGGACAACAGCGGTCTCCCTTCCCTGCGCGTGAACACCTCACGGCCGATGCCTCCACCGGCCCTGCGTGCCGTGCCCCCGGCCCGGGACGCCGAAGGAAGCCGCCCCGCAGCATCCGGACCGCCCCTCCGGGATGGTCCGGGGTCAGTGGGGGCGGTTCTCCGCGGCCCACGCCTCCACGGTGTCCGCGGCACGGTCGAAGGCGACCGGGCGGCCCAGGAAGTCCAGGGTGTGCGTGGTGATCAGTGGCTCGGTGTCCTCGGCCGGCCGGTCCTTGCGTACCAGCGCCAGCGCCTGCCCCTGCACCGTCCGCGGCAGCCCCAGCCAGCGCACCGGCTGCTGCACCGTCCGCACCGAGACCACCCGCGCCCACGGCACCGTACGCGTCACCAGGAAGCCGACGTGGCGCAGCCCGCGCCCGCTCACCCACACGCCCATGCGCAGCAGCCGCAGTGCGCCGGCGATCACCACGAGCCCCGCGACGAGGATCGCGCCGGCGGAGGACACCGAGCCGGTCAGGGCGATGACCACCGCCGCGAACAGCACGAAGGAGGCGAGCAGCAGCACCAGCGCCGCCACAGCCACACGCCAGGGACCGGGCCGGTAGGGGCGCCGCCAGCGCTCCCGGTCGTCGTACGGCAGCGCACTCTCGGAAGCGGCCTCGAACGTGCGGTCGGCCGTCAGGAAGGACAGGGGCACGGCTGGTCCTCATTCGCATGCGTGCGTGGGCTGTGCCCGGTGAGGTTATCCGCCGCTGTTCCCGCCCACCACCCTGGGCAGCCGGAAGAGTCAGTGCCCCTGCGAGGCCTGGGACTGCTGCGTCGGCGTACTGGACGGCGTGGACATCGCCGGCATACCGAGGATCAGGGCCCCCACCAGCCCGGCGACGAGGGTGAGCCCCAGCAGCGAGCGCCCGGCTATCTCCCCGAAGGACGCCCGCGGACGGGGCGGGGGAGTGACATTGCTGCGGAACCTGTCCGTCTGGGCCAGGAAGGCGAAGGGTACGGGCTCGCGCCGACGGAACATCGCGGTACGTCTCCTTTCGGGGTCGAACGACTGGGTGTCACCGGTACAGACGCTCGAGTGACACAAAAGGTGCCCATGTCGGAAAAAATCCGTGGTGGGATTTTTGAGGTCCGGTACCGCCGTGGGTGGCCGGGTACTGCGTGGCCCGGGCGGGCGCCCCGTAAGGTGGGCGCGAACCACAGCTGTGATGGGAAGGACCCCAACCCCCGTGACCACCCCCGAGTCGCTCACGTTCCGCAGTGACGTCACCGTCGACCTGGTGAAGTCCAGTGCTTCGGACGCCGACGTCCTCTTCGCCGCGCGCGTCTCCACCGCCGGCGAGCAGTCCCTGGACGAGCTGAAGAAGGACCCCGAGCGCTCCAAGGGGCTGATCAACTACCTGATGCGCGACCGGCACGGCAGCCCGTTCGAGCACAACTCGATGACGTTCTTCATCAGTGCCCCGATCTTCGTCTTCCGCGAGTTCATGCGGCACCGCGTCGGCTGGTCCTACAACGAGGAGTCCGGCCGCTACCGCGAGCTCCAGCCGGTCTTCTACGTCCCCGGCACCGACCGCAAGCTGGTCCAGGAGGGCCGCCCCGGCAAGTACGTCTTCGTCGAGGGCACCCCGGCCCAGCACGACGCGGTCACCAGCACCCTGCGGGAGTCGTACGAGCAGGCGTACACGGCCTACCAGAAGATGCTCGCCGAGGGCGTCGCCCGTGAGGTCGCCCGCGCGGCCCTCCCCGTCGGCCTCTACTCCTCGATGTACGCCACCTGCAACGCCCGCTCCCTGATGCACTTCCTCGGCCTGCGCACCCAGCACGAGCTGGCCAAGGTGCCGTCCTTCCCGCAGCGGGAGATCGAGATGGTCGGCGAGAAGATGGAGGCGGAGTGGGCGAAGCTCATGCCGCTGACGTACGCCGCCTTCAACGCGAACGGGCGCGTGGCTCCGTAAGCACGGGTGCGTGACCCCGTAAGAAAGGCCTACGAAGCCCTGTTCCCCCATCAGGAACGGATGTACGGATCAGCCGCGCGAAGTGTCCGTATTGCGGCATTTGGAGAAGTTCATCTAGCCTGATCAAACGGACCCGGCACTGCTTGAACCCCCGAGCAGGCAGTGCCGGGCTCCGCATTTGTCCTGACTTTCCCGACCCCCCGAGGGCAGACCGCACAGGGAGCACCGAGTAGCGTGTTACCCATGGCTCCGACCTCGACTCCGCAGACCCCCTTCGGGCGGGTCCTCACCGCCATGGTCACGCCCTTCACGGCGGACGGCGCACTCGACCTCGACGGCGCGCAGCGGCTCGCCACGCACCTGGTGGACGCAGGCAACGACGGCCTGATCATCAACGGCACCACCGGCGAGTCCCCCACCACCAGTGACGCGGAGAAATCGGACCTCGTACGGGCCGTCCTGGAGGCCGTCGGCGACCGTGCCCACGTCGTCGCCGGCGTCGGCACCAACGACACCCACCACAGCATCGAGCTGGCCCGCCAGGCCGAGCACGTCGGCGCCCACGGCCTGCTGGTCGTCACGCCGTACTACAACAAGCCCCCGCAGGAGGGCCTGTACCGGCACTTCACGGCCGTCGCCGACGCCACCGGGCTGCCGGTCATGCTCTACGACATCCCCGGCCGCAGCGGCGTCCCGATCAACACCGAGACCCTCGTCCGGCTCGCCGAGCACCCCCGGATCGTCGCCAACAAGGACGCCAAGGGGGACCTCGGCCGCGCCAGCTGGGCCATCGCCCAGTCCGGCCTCGCCTGGTACTCCGGCGACGACATGCTGAACCTCCCGCTGCTCTCCGTGGGCGCGGTCGGCTTCGTCTCGGTCGTCGGCCACCTGGTCACGCCGGACCTCCGCGCCCTCGTCGAGGCGTACGCGTCCGGTGACGTCGTCAAGGCCACCGAGATCCACCAGAAGCTGCTCCCGGTCTACACCGGCATGTTCCGCACCCAGGGCGTCATGACCACCAAGGCCGCGCTCGCCCTCCAGGGACTGCCCGCGGGCCCGCTGCGCTCGCCCATGGTCGAGTGCTCGCCCGAGGAGATCGCCCAGCTCAAGATCGATCTTGCCGCCGGCGGGGTACAGCTCTGACAACGGACTTGGCACCACACGGGCTTCACAACTGAAGAGCAACTGAAGAACAACAGAAGAAGCGGGCCACCGGTGCCCGCACCCCACAACGACAACTGCTTCTGCACGAACGTCTCACGCGCCACGTGCCCGACCGGTACGTGGCGCGTGTGGTGAGGAGAGTCTTTTGAGTCATCCGCATCCCGAACTCGGCCCGCCTCCGCCACTCCCGGAGGGCGGCCTGCGCGTCACCCCGCTCGGCGGTCTCGGTGAGATCGGCCGAAACATGACGGTCTTCGAGTACGGCGGCCGCCTGCTGATCGTCGACTGCGGAGTGCTCTTCCCCGAGGAGGAGCAGCCCGGAATCGACCTGATCCTGCCGGACTTCTCGTCCGTCCGGGACCGTCTCGACGACATCGAGGGCATCGTCCTCACGCACGGCCACGAGGACCACATCGGCGGTGTCCCGTTCCTGCTCCGCGAGAAGCCGGACATCCCGCTGATCGGCTCCAAGCTGACCCTCGCCCTGATCGAGGCCAAGCTCCAGGAACACCGGATCCGCCCGTACACCCTCGAGGTGGCCGAGGGCCGGCGTGAGCGCGTCGGCCCCTTCGACTGCGAGTTCATCGCCGTCAACCACTCCATCCCGGACGCGCTGGCCGTCGCCATCCGCACCCCCGCCGGCATGGTGGTGCACACCGGCGACTTCAAGATGGACCAGCTACCGCTGGACAACCGCCTCACCGACCTGCACGCCTTCGCCCGGCTGAGCGAGGAGGGCATCGACCTCCTGCTCACCGACTCCACGAACGCCGAGGTCCCGGGCTTCACTCCGCACGAGCGCGACATCTCCAACGTGCTGCGGCAGGTCTTCGCCGGCGCCCGCAAGCGGATCATCGTGGCGAGCTTCGCCAGCCACGTCCACCGCATCCAGCAGATCCTGGACGCGGCCCACGAATACGGCCGCCGGGTCGCCTTCGTCGGCCGCTCCATGGTCCGCAACATGGGCATCGCGAGGGACCTGGGGTACCTGAAGGTGCCCCCGGGACTGGTCGTGGACGTGAAGACGCTGGACGACCTCCCCGACCACGAGGTGGTCCTGGTCTGCACGGGCTCCCAGGGCGAACCGATGGCGGCGCTGTCGAGGATGGCGAACAGGGATCACCAGATCCGGATCGTCGACGGCGACACGGTCATCCTGGCGTCCTCACTCATCCCCGGAAACGAGAACGCCGTCTACCGGGTCATCAACGGTCTGACCCGCTGGGGCGCCAATGTCGTGCACAAGGGCAACGCCAAGGTGCATGTTTCCGGCCACGCGTCCGCGGGCGAGCTGCTGTACTTCTACAACATCTGCCGCCCGAAGAACCTCATGCCCGTCCACGGCGAATGGCGCCACCTGCGCGCCAACGCCGAGCTGGGCGCGCTGACGGGCGTCCCGCACGACCGGATCGTCATCGCCGAGGACGGCGTTGCTGTCGACCTGGTCGAGGGCAAGGCCAAGATCTCCGGCAAGGTCCAGGCGGGTTACGTCTACGTCGACGGCCTCTCCGTCGGCGACGTCGGCGAGCCGGCCCTCAAGGACCGCAAGATCCTCGGCGACGAGGGCATCATCTCGGTCTTCGTCGTCGTGGACTCGTCCACCGGCAAGATCACCGGTGGCCCGCACGTCCAGGCGCGCGGCTCCGGCATCGAGGACTCGGCCTTCGCCGACGTCATCCCGAAGATCACGGAAGTGCTGGAGCGGTCCGCCCAGGACGGCGTCGTGGAGCCGCACCAGCTCCAGCAACTCATCCGGCGCACCCTCGGCAAGTGGGTCTCGGACACCTATCGCCGCAGGCCGATGATCCTCCCTGTGGTCGTGGAGGTCTGACGGTCCGTCGGAGCATCACCCGAGCGGGGCGCCTCGATTTGCATCGAGGCGCCCCGCTCCAGTACGTTTACGGCTCCGCCCAACCGGGAACCCCAGCACTTCACGCGCTGGACACGGGGCCCGGAGCGGGTGGGAAAACCGACTCAGAACTTCTGATAAAGTCGGAACCGCCGGAAAGGAAACCGCGAGAAAACGCGCGGGACCTGGAAAGCACCGAGGAAATCGGATCGAGAAAAGATCTGATAGAGTCGGAAACACCGAAGGGAAGCGCCCGGAGGAAAGCCCGAGAGGGTGAG
>NZ_JBEPBF010000072.1:0-50608 GCF_040298985.1 Streptomyces sp. NPDC001093
CGCGGTGGGCGCCGCCACCCCCGGCCCCCGTAGCGGACCCGGGGGCAAGACCCCCCGGCAGACCCCCGGCACAACCCCCGGCCAGGCCGGCACCGCCCTCGCCGCCTCCCCGGACGGCCCGGCCCCCGCAGGGACCGGCACGGGCAGGAAGCCGAAGCGACCCAAGCGGACCGGGTGGCGGCGGATCATCCCGACCTGGCGCATGGTGCTCGGCACCTTCGTCGTCGGCGTCCTGCTGCTCGTCGGCCTCTTCTTCCTCGGCTACTCCATGGTCAACATCCCGCCGGCCAACGCCCTCGCCACCAAGCAGGCCAACGTCTACCTCTACGCCGACGGCTCCCAGCTCGCCCGCGACGGCCAGATCAACCGGGAGAACGTCAGTCTCGCCCAGGTCTCCAAGGACGCCCAGCACGCCGTACTGGCCGCCGAGGACCGCGACTTCTACTCCGAGTCGGCCATCGACCCCAAGGCGATGCTCCGCGCCGCCTGGAACACGGCGACCGGCAAGGGCAAGCAGTCCGGCTCCACGATCACCCAGCAGTACGTGAAGAACTACTACCTCGGCCAGGAGCAGACGGTCACCCGCAAGGCCAAGGAGTTCTTCATCTCGATCAAACTGGACCGCAACAAGTCCAAGGACGAGATCCTCGAGGGCTACCTCAACACCAGCTACTTCGGCCGCAACGCCTACGGCATCCAGTCCGCCGCCCAGGCCTACTACGGCGTGGACGCCCAGAACCTCGACCCGGCCCGCGCCGCCTACCTCGCCGCGCTCGTCAACGCCCCCAGTGAGTACGACGTCGTGGCCCACCCCGAGAACAAGGCCGCGGCCGTCGCCCGCTGGAACTACGTCCTGGACGGCATGGTCAAGAAGGGCTGGCTCAGCCAGTCCCAGCGCGCCGGGATGACGTTCCCGATGCCGAAGGAGCAGACGGTCTCCACGGGCATGTCCGGCCAGCGCGGCTACCTCGTCGAGGCGGTCAAGCACTACCTGACCACCAACAACATCCTCACCGACGACCAGCTCGCGACCGGCGGCTACCGCATCACCACCACCATCCAGAAGAGCCGGCAGAACGCCTTCGTCAAGGCGGTCAACGACCAGCTGATCGCCAAGCTGGACAAGAAGAACAACAAGGTGGACAGGTACGTCCGCGCGGGCGGCGCCTCCGTCGACCCGAAGACCGGCAAGGTCGTCGCCATGTACGGCGGCATCGACTACGTGAAGCAGTACACCAACGGCGCGACCCGCGGGGACTTCCAGGTCGGCTCCACCTTCAAGCCCTTCGTCTTCACCTCGGCGGTGCAGAACGCCTCGACCACCCAGGACGGCCGCACCATCACCCCGAACACCATGTACGACGGCACCAACGAGCGGCAGGTCGAGGGCTGGAACGGCACGCCCTACAGCCCGCAGAACGAGGACCAGAAGTCGTACGGCCAGATCACCGTCACCAAGGCCACCGACCTGTCCGTGAACGCCGTCTACGCGCAGATGGCCGCCGACGTCGGCCCGTCCAAGGTCAAGCAGACCGCGATCGACCTCGGCGTCCCCTCCGACACCCCGGACCTGTACCCGTCCCCGTCCATCGCCCTCGGCACCGCCACCGCCAGCGTGCTGGACATGGCGGAGTCCTACGCCACGCTCGCCAACCACGGCCGGCACGGCACCTACACCATGATCGAGAAGATCACCAAGGACGGAACGGACACGGTCAAGCTGCCCCAGCAGCCGGTCAAGCAGGCCGTCAGCCGCGAGGCCGCCGACACCACCACCTCCATCCTGCAGAGCGTGGTCGACAGCGGCACCGCCACCGCCGCGCAGGCCGCGGGCCGCCCGGCGGCCGGCAAGACCGGTACCGCCGAGAACGACACCGCCGCCTGGTTCGCCGGTTACACCCCCGACCTGGCCACGGTGGTCTCGGTCATGGGCCAGGACCCGGTGACGGCCAAGCACATGTCGCTGTACGGCGCCCTCGGCCAGCCCCGTATGAACGGCGGCGGCCCGCCCACCGAGATCTGGGCCCAGTACACGGCGGACGCGCTGAAGAACAAGCCCGCCTCCGACTTCGACCTCCAGCTGGAGCAGGGCGCCGACCAGCCGCAGCCGCCCAGCGCCACCGGCTCGGCCCCTCCGGGCACGACCGCCGGCCAGAACACCGGCGGCACCACCGGCACCCCCACCGGCGGCCCGACCACCAGCCCCACCACCGGCGGCACCACCGGCACCCCCACCACCGGAGGCCCGACCACCACCGGCGGCACCGGCACCACCACCGATGGCACCACGACCGGCGGCGGCACGACCAACGGCGGCGGCACGACCACGGGCGGCGCGACCAATGGCGGCGGAACCAACGGCGGCGGCACGACCACAGGCGGCGGAACCAACGGCGGCGGCACGACCACCGGCGGCGGAACCGACGGCGGCGGCACGACAGGCACCGCCGCCGGCGCCGGAGGCGGCGACCCGGCCATCTGACCCCCGGTGACGCCCCCGTGACGTCTCAGTGAGCGCTGGTCGCCTTCAGCCCCACCACGGCGACCAGCAGCAGACACACGAAGAAGATCCGGGCGGCGGTGACCGGCTCACCCAGCACCACCATGCCGAGCACCGCCGCACCGGCCGCCCCGATGCCCACCCACACGCCGTACGCCGTACCGATGGGCAACGACTTCGCGGCGTACGACAGCAGAACCATGCTGGCGACGATCCCGGCGCCCGTGAACACACTGGGCACCAGCCGGGTGAAGCCCTCGCTGTACTTCATCCCGATCGACCAGCCCACCTCCAGCAGACCGGCGACGACAAGCAGAACCCAGGCCATGACAGGCACCTCCGGAAGGAATCTCTGAACGGGGGTGCGTCGTCTTTGCCTGAAGGTCGGGGATCCCGGTACGGCGCGTCTCGTCGGGCTGACGCCTCCGAACATAGCAAAGAAACGACAAAGGGGCCGGTGACCGCGGTCACCAGCCCCATTACCGGAACGACTCAGAGATACAGACCCGTGGAGTCCTCCGACCCCTCGAAACGGTCCGCGGCCACGGCGTGCAGATCCCGCTCGCGCATGAGCACGTACGCCACACCCCGAACCTCGACCTCGGCCCGGTCCTCCGGATCGAACAGAACCCGGTCACCCGGCTCCACGGTCCGTACGTTCTGCCCGACCGCGACCACCTCGGCCCAGGCCAGCCGCCGCCCGACCGCCGCGGTGGCGGGAATCAGAATGCCGCCCCCCGACCGCCGCTCGCCCTCACCGGTCTCCTGCTTGACCAGAACCCGGTCGTGCAGCATCCGGATCGGAAGCTTGTCGTGATGGGGGGTGCTGTGCTGGTTTCTGTTGGCGCTCACGCCTCGAACCTACCTGCCTTCGCCACGCCGGGCCGCGCCCGGGTCAGCCCTTTCGCCGCCGCGAGCCCACGGCCAGCAGCCCCACCACACCGACGGCGAGCAGCGCGACGGGCACCACCCGCTCCAGCCGCACCCCGCCCTCTTCATCGACGAACTGCGCGCGCACCTCACTCACCACCCGGTTGACCTGCACGTACGCCCGCCCGACCGTGTGATCGATATTGGCGACGACCTTGGCCTTGGCGTCCCCGATGATCGTCTGCGGGTGCACCCGCACCCCGATCTCGTCGAGCGTCTCGGCCAGCACTTCGCGGCGGCGCTTGATGTCCGCCTCGATCTGCGCCGGGGTTCTGGTGTCCGACGTGTCCGCCACCGTACGGCCTCCGAAGTCTCCTGATGCTGTTCCGGACAGTCTGTCAGCTTCTCCTCCCGGTGCACCGCAAGGCCCCCCGGTTACCCTGGCCCGATGAGCGAGCGACTCCAGCCGGGGGACGTGGCCCCCGCCTTCACCCTCCCCGACGCCGACGGCAACGAGGTCTCCCTGTCCTCCCACAAGGGCCGCAAGGTCATCGTCTACTTCTACCCGGCCGCCCTGACCCCCGGCTGCACCAAGCAGGCCTGCGACTTCACCGACAACCTGGACGTCCTGGCCTCCGCCGGCTACGACGTGCTCGGCATCAGCCCCGACGCCCCGGAGAAACTGGCGAAGTTCCGCGAGAAGGAGTCCCTGAAGGTCACGCTCCTGGCCGACCCGGACAAGAAGGTCACCGAGGCCTACGGCGCGTACGGCGAGAAGAAGAACTACGGCAAGACCTACATGGGCGTCATCCGCTCCACGATCGTCGTCGACGAGGAGGGCAAGGTCGAACGAGCCCTCTACAACGTCCGCGCCACGGGCCATGTGGCCAAGATCATCAAGGATCTGGGTATCTGAGGCCCTGAGCCTGTTGCCGGCGGCCCGCACCCGGAGGACCGGGTGCGGGCCGCCTTCCCTTTCCGTGCGTGACTGTCCGATAACCGGTGCGTTGCTCCGTACGGGCTGCGAACGCACGCCCGGAACGGAGGGGGCTCGATGGGGGCCAGCGCGTACAGCAAGGAACGGCTGGAGGAAGCGGCTCGCGGGGCGCGGACGTTGTCGGAGGCGTTGGAGAGGTTGGGGGTGGATCCGAGGAGTTCGACGCGGCGCTATGTCCTGGGGCGGATGAAGAAGCTCGGGGTGGATGTCTCCCACTTCGAGAGGGAGGGGGTGAAGTGGACGAGGGAACTGCTTGAGGGGGCCGTGGCTGCCTCCACGAACATGTGCGAGGTGCTGCGCCATCTCGGTCTGGAGGTCGTCGGCGGCCACCACACGCACATCAGCCGCAGGATCAAGGCGTACGGGATCGACACCTCGCACTTCCAGCTGCCGACCCAGCGAGGAAAGCCCTGGCGCGCCCGAACGCCGGAGGTCCTGCTCGTCGAGCAACCGGTCGGCCAGGCCCGGCGCATTCCGAGCGACAGGCTCAAGTGGGCGATGACGGCCGTAGGCGTTCCGGAGCGCTGTGCTCGCTGCGGTACCGAGCCGGAGTGGCGGGGCCGTCCGCTCCCGCTGGAGGTCGATCACATCGACGGGAACTGGCGTGACAACCGGATCGAGAACCTCCGCTTCCTCTGCCCCAACTGCCACTCCACCACGGACAATTACCGAGGGCGCGGCAAGGGCCGTTCTCGGGGCGGCGCCGTATGAGCAGCGGCGTGCAGTACACCCGTGAGCAGTTGGCCGAGGCTGCCGAGCAGTGCGCGAGCATGGATGAGGTCATGGCCCTGCACTCCGGCAGGCCTGGGCACCCCGCGCCCGAGGAGTTGCGCGCGGCGGTCGCCGAGTCGATCTCCATCGCCGAGACACTTCGCCGACTTCGGCGCCCCGACACCGGAACTCAGCGCGCGCTGCTGCGTCAGTGGGTCGCTGAAGAGGGCATCTCGACCGCGCACTTCCTGGGGCAGGCGCACCAACGAGGCAAGACCTGTGCAGACCGCGCCAAGCGCCCCGAGGACGTCCTGGTCAAGCATGACGGTCGGCGTCGGGCACGGACCCATCTGCTGCGCCGCGCGCTCGGCGAGGTGGGCGTACCGGAGCAATGCGATGAGTGCGGCGTTGGCCCCGAGTGGCTCGGGTGGCCCATGACACTGGAAGTCGATCACATCAGCGGCGACTGGAGCGACGACCGACGCGAGAACCTCCGGTTGCTGTGCCCCAACTGCCACGCGACCACAAGCACCTGGTGCAGAGGGGGCGGACGACGAAACGCGCTGCCCCGTACACTGGGCGAGGCAAAACGGCCTCCAGGTTAGATGTCCGTTTTGGGGCGGTCGTGGCGAAATAGGCGATACGCGCGGGTTTTAGGTGCCCGTGGGAGAAATCCCGTGTGGGTTCGAGTCCCACCGACCGCACACGTGAGGGGCCGTCCGTCCAGGCGGCCCCTCCTCCACTCTCAGCCCAACAGCTCCCGAACCACCGGCACCAACGCCCGGAACGCCTTCCCCCGGTGGCTGATGGCGTTCTTCTCCTCCGGGCTCAGCTCGGCGCAGGTCCGGGTGTCGCCCTCCGGCTGGAGGATCGGGTCGTAGCCGAAGCCGTTCGTGCCGGCGGGGGTGTGCCGGAGCACGCCCCTCAGGCGGCCCTCGACCACCCGCTCCCGGCCGTCCGGCAGTGCCAGGGCCGCCGCGCACGCGAAGTGGGCCCCCCGGTGTTCGTCCGTGATGTCGGCGAGCTGGGCCAGGAGGAGCTCCAGGTTGGCCTTGTCGTCGCCGTGGTGGCCGGACCAGCGGGCGGAGAAGATGCCGGGGGCGCCGCCGAGGACGTCGACGCAGAGGCCGGAGTCGTCGGCGACCGCGGGCAGGCCGGTGGCCTGGGCGAGGGCGTGGGCCTTGAGCAGGGCGTTCTCGGCGAAGGTGACACCTGTTTCCTTGACGTCGGGGACGTCGGGGCAGGCGTCGGCGCCGACGAGCTCGTGGGGGAGTCCGGCCTCGGCGAGGATGGCCCTCAGCTCGGTGATCTTTCCAGTGTTGCGGGTGGCGAGGATCAAGCGGGTCATGCCAGTCAGTATCCCGGTCGTCCCGCCGGTGTCCCTCGCCCGTACCTACAGTTCCGCCTGTCCCGCACCCTGGAGTGTGTTCAGGTCGAAGACCGCGGCCATCCTGGCGAAGCCCAGGTCGCTGGGGTGCAGGTGGTCGCCGGAGTCGTAGTCGGGGCGGAGGCGACGGGGGGCGTAAGGGTCGCGCAGGGCCTTGTCGAAGTCGACGACCGCGTCGTAGACCCCGCCGGCCCGGATCTCGGCGTTGACCTGCTGTCGTACCGCCTCGCGGGCCGGGGTCCAGCCGCGGTGGCCCTGGTAGGGCATGAGTGTGGCGCCGACGACCTTCAGGCCGTGGGCGTGGGCTTCGCGGACCAGGGTGCGCAGGCCGGTGATGATCTTGTCGGGGTCGGCGAGGCGGGGGTTGCGGAGGATGTCGTTGACGCCGAGGTCGATGACGACGGCCTTGACGTCCGGGTGTGTGAGGGCGTCGCGGGTGAAGCGGCCGAGGCCGCTCTGGTTCTCGGCGGGCCGGCCGAGTCCGTCGGTGAAGACCTGGTTGCCGCTGATGCCCTCGTTGACGACGCTGTAGCGGGGCACCTGCCGTCCGTTTTCGAGCGCGGTGCGCAGCCGGTCGGCGAGGATGTCGGGCCAGCGGTGGTTGGCGCCGATGGTGGAGGTGACGCCGTCGGTGATGGAGTCGCCGAAGACGACGACGGTGCCGTCGGCTTCGTTGCTGAGGAGGTCCAGGGCCGTCAAGTACCGCCAGTGCGGGGTCTGTTGGGTGTAGGGGGTGCCGGTCGCGTCCTCGGTGGCGTCGCCGTCGGCGACGTAGGAGGTCTGCCGGGCGTGCGGGTGGTAGGTGACGGGGCCGGAGGGGGTGGGGGAGTAGGTGGTGACGAGGACGTCGCTGTCGTGCGGGACGGTGAGGCGTACGGCGTCGCTGACGATCTGTTCGCCGGTGGGTATGACCACGTCGGTGGCGCCGTCGAAGGTGAGGCGGCGCATCGAGTCCGGGTCGGCCGCGGCGGTGCCGTCGCCGGCGGAGAGCGCGATGGTGGCGTGGGTGATGGTGAGGGGTTCGCTGCCGTAGAGGTTGGAGAGCGTGATGCGGGCGCTCGTGCCGCCGGTGCTGGTGTGGACGATGTTGCGCACGGAGCGGCCCGCGAGGCCGTCGGTCTCGGTGCCGGGTTCGCCGCCCACCGGGGAGGCGGACCAGGCGCCGACCCAGGTGCCGGTGGAGGCGGGGGCGACGGAGGAGCCGTGGTGGGGGCGGTCGTCGGTGAGGGTGCCGCGCGGGGTGCCGTCGTCGGCCGCCACGGTGAGGTAGATGGCGGCGGAGAGGGCTACGACCAGCGCGATGAGCGCACTGAGTACGGCATAGCCATGACGCCTGGTCACGGTTGTCTTGCTCTCCTCGGGGAGGGGAGCCCGAGGCTCCGATCTTGATGAGCCCATGATGCGGCATGGGGTGGGGAGAGCTGTCAGGGCCCTGCCCACATCCCTTTTCTGACAGACGCCGGGAACTCTTGTTCCGTTCCGGGAGTCGCTCAGGAAGGGACAATTGTGTGCGGGATCACCGATCGGGATCACCGAGCGGGTGGAGCTGAACGGGTGGAGCCGATGGAACCGACCGAGACGGAAGCAGCGCCGGCGCGGGGTGTGTCGTACAAGACGATGACGGCCTTCACCCCGGCCGACGAGGAGCGCCGGCGCGGGGTGCGGCGCATGAAGGTCACGGCGACCTGTCTGCTGTTGTTCGTGGCGGTGGTCTACGCCCTGGCGAAACTCGCCTCGCAGGAGGGTGCCGGGCCGTGGGCGGGCTATGTGGCGGCGGCCGCCGAGGCGGGCATGGTGGGCGCGCTGGCCGACTGGTTCGCGGTGACGGCGCTGTTCCGGCATCCGCTGGGGCTGCCCATTCCGCACACGGCGATCATCCCGACGAAGAAGGACCAGCTGGGTGTGTCGCTGGGTGAGTTCGTCGGCGAGAACTTCCTGTCCCAGGACGTCGTACGGCAGCGGCTGCGCGCGGTCGGTATCGGCAGCCGGCTCGGGGCGTGGCTGGCGGAGCCGGCGCACGCGGACCGGGTGACGGCGGAGCTGGCGACGGCGCTGCGGGGTGCGCTGACCGTGTTGCGGGACTCCGATGTGCAGGCGGTCGTGGGTGAGGCGATCACCCGGCGGGCGAACATGCAGGAGATCGCTCCGGGGATCGGCAAGATGCTGGAGAAGGTCGTGGCCGACGGCGGGCACCGGCGGGCGGTGGACCTGGTGGTGGCGCGGGCGCACGACTGGCTGGTGCTGCACCGGGACGACGTGATGGTGGCGGTGGAGGGGGGTGCGCCGGGGTGGACGCCGCGGTTCGTGGACCGGAAGGTCGGCGAGCGGGTCTACAAGGAGCTGTTGCGGTTCGTCACCGAGATGCGGGACATGCCGTCCCATCCGGCGCGTGGCGCGCTGGACCGTTTTCTCACCGACTTCGCCTCCGATCTGCAGTCCGACACGGACACCCGGGCGCGGGTGGAGCGGCTCAAGGGGGAGGTGCTGGGCCGGGGTGAGGTGCAGGATCTGATCGCGTCGGCCTGGACGGCCGTACGGTCCATGGTGGTGGCGGCGGCCGAGGACGAGCGGAGCGAGCTGCGGATGCGGGTGCGGCGCGCGCTGCTGTCGCTGGGGGCGCGGATGGCGACCGAGCCGAAGGTGCAGGGGAAGGTGGACAGCTGGGTGGAGGGCGCGGCGGTGCACGTGGTGACGACGTACCGCGCGGAGATCACCTCGCTGATCACGGACACGGTGGCGGGCTGGGACGCCGAGCACACCACCCGGAAGATCGAGGCGCACATCGGCCGCGACCTGCAGTTCATCCGGATCAATGGCACGGTGGTGGGATCACTGGCGGGACTGCTGATCTATGCGGTGACGCGGACGCTGGGCGCCTGAGCGGGGCCGGTTCCGAGTGGCTGCGCGGGTCGGGGGCACCCGTGATGCCGTCCCCGCCCGTGCGGGGGGACGTCCTTCGACGAGAGGGAGCCCATGAGCGCTGCAGCCGAGGCGCCGTCGCCGCGGACGGGCCGCACGATCACCACCGACATCCCCGCCCGGCTGGACCGTCTGCCCTGGTCCCGCTGGCACTGGACGATCGTGATCGGCCTGGGGACGGTCTGGATCCTGGACGGTCTGGAGGTCACGGTCGTCGGCACCATCGCGGGCCGGCTGGCCGAGCCGGGCAGCGGGGTGTCGATCACCTCGGGCCAGATCACCGGAACGGCCGCCGCGCTGTATGTGGCCGGGGCCTGCTCGGGCGCCCTCTTCTGGGGCCGTCTGACCGACCGCTTCGGCCGCAAGCGGCTGTTCATGATCACCCTGGGGGTGTACCTGGCGGCGACGGCCCTCACCGCCGTCTCCTGGGAGGCCTGGTGGTTCTTCCTGTTCCGCTTTCTGACCGGTTTCGGCATCGGTGGTGAGTACGCGGCGATCAACTCGGCGATCGACGAGCTGATCCCGGCCGCCCACCGCGGCCGGGTCGACCTGATCATCAACGGCAGCTTCTGGCTGGGCGCGGTGGGCGGCTCGCTGCTGTCGATCGTGGCGCTCGACACGGACCTGCTGGCCAGGAACGTCGGCTGGCGTCTGACCTTCGCCCTGGGCGCCGTGCTGGCCCTGGTCATCCTCCTGGTACGGCGGCACGTCCCGGAGAGCCCGCGCTGGCTGCTGATCCACGGCAGGGACCGGGAGGCGGAGGAGATCGTCCGTGGCATCGAGCGGCAGATCGAGCAGGAGAAGGGCGAGCGGCTGCCCGAGCCGCGGGGCGAGGCGCTGGAGATCCACCAGCGCGGGAGCGTGACGTTCCGGGAGATCGCCCGCACGGTCTTCGGCCACTACCGCAGGCGGGCCGTTCTCGGCTTCTCCCTCTTCATCGGCCAGGCGTTCCTGTACAACGCGATCACCTTCGGCTTCGGCGCGATCCTGACCAGGTTCTTCAACGTGCCCTCCGGCCACACCGGCTACTACTTCGCGGTGATCGCGGTCGGCAACTTCTGCGGTCCGCTGCTGCTGGGCAGGCTGTTCGACACGGTGGGCCGCCGGGTGATGATCTCCTCGACCTACCTGCTGTCGGGCCTGCTCCTGTTCGGCACGGCGTGGCTGTTCGACCAGGGCTCGCTGAGCGCGGGAACGCTGACCGCCTGCTGGTGCGCGGTCCTGTTCTTCGCCTCGGCGGGCGCCTCCAGCGCGTACCTGACGGTGTCCGAGGTCTTCCCGATGGAAACGCGGGCGATGTCCATCGCCTTCTTCTACGCCCTCGGCACGGCGGCCGGCGGCATCAGCGGCCCCCTGTTGTTCGCCGACCTCACCGGCACGGGCAAGGTCGGCGACACGGTGCTGGCCTTCTCCATCGGCGCGGCCCTGATGTGCGCGGCGGGCCTGGTCGCCGCCGTCCTGGCCGTACGGGCGGAGCGCCGCTCCCTGGAGGACATCGCCCGCCCGCTGACGGCGGTGGCGAGCCGGGCCACGCCGAGCACGCCGAGCACGCCGAGCACGCCGAGTACCCCGAGCACCCCGTAAGGGGGTGAGGCCGTCAGGCCCCTGTCGTGGAGCCGGGCCGCACGATCATCAGGACGGTCACGGTGGCCCACAGCAGGTTGAACATCCCGGTGAACATGGCGAGCCGCGCGGGGTCGGTGCCCCTGCCCTCCACCACCGCGCTCTGGGCGGGCAGCACCAGCGCGGCCAGGACGACGGCGGCGAGAGCGGTCAGCCCGATGGACACGATCAGCCAGCCGCTCTCGAGCACGCCCATCTCGCTCGCGGTGGCGAACCCGAAGACCGGGACGACGACGCCGACGAGGGCGTAGACCCGGCAGATGCGGTGCAGCAGGTGCAGCGTGCCGATGACATCGGGAGCGCCGGTGGCTCCGGGAGCGCCGGTGGCTCCGGGAGTGCCGGGCGCGGCGAGGGCCCGGCGCGCGGCGGGCGGGAACATGCTGGTGGCGACGGTCACGGGGCCTACGGCGACGATGGCGGCGAGGACGTGGACGGCGAGGAGGAACTTGGTCACGCGGTGACGGTAGGCGGCGGCCGGATCTTGCAGAAGTGGCGGAAGTGCCATGATCCAACGGATTCCCGCCACGCGGAGGGAGCTGGGGAGTGGAGCAGGGGAGTGGAGCAGGGGTGTCCGCTGTTACGGTGCCGGCGGGCTGATCGGCGCTGATGGGCATTGGTGGGCGGCGTTGGCGGTAATCCGTCGTAGCCATAGGATCCCGCCATGCACACCGTGGCCGTACTGGCGCTGGACGGAGTCATCCCCTTCGACCTCTCCGCCCCCATCGACACCTTCGGCTGGGCGCGGCTGCCCGACGGCCGGGTGCCGTACCGGGTGCGGGTGTGTGCGGTGCGGGGGGAGGTGAGCGCGGGGGCCTTCACGGTGCGGGCGCCGTACGGCCTTCAGGCGCTGGCGGAGGCGGACACGATCATCCTGCCGGGTGTGGCGGAACCGCCGGAGGAGCTGCCGCCGGGCGTGACCGAGGCACTGCGCGCGGCGGCCGCGAACGGCACCCGGATCGCCTCGATCTGCGTGGGCGCGTTCCTCTTCGCGGCGACGGGCCTGCTGGACGGCCTGCGCGCGACGACGCACTGGTACGCGGCGGGGGAACTGGCGGCGCGGCACCCGGAGGTGACGGTCGACCCGAACGTCCTGTACGTCGACAACGGCCAGTTCCTGACGTCGGCGGGCGCGGCGGCGGCGCTGGACATGTGTCTGCACATGATCCGCAAGGACTTCGGCTCGGCGGTCGCCGCGCACGCGGCGCGGATGTCGGTGATGCCGCTGGAACGGGAGGGCGGCCAGGCTCAGTTCATCGTCCACGACCTGCCCCCGGCGCCGTCGGGTGCCACCTTGGAGCCGCTGCTGCACTGGCTGGAGGACCACTGCGACCGCGACATGACGGTGGACGAGATCGCGGCCCGGGCGGGCATGAGCACCCGCACCCTCAACCGCCGCTTCCGCGAGCAGACCGGCACGACGCCGTTGCAGTGGCTGCACCGGGCGCGGGTACGGCGGGCGCAGCATCTGCTGGAGACGACGCCGTACCCGGTGGAACGGATCGCCACGCAGACGGGCTTCGGCTCGCCGACGGCCTTCCGGGAGCGGTTCCGGAGGGTGGTGGGGACGAGCCCGCAGGCGTACCGGAGGGCGTTCAGGGCGGGGGCGGTGTAGAGGGGGACGGGGGTGCCGGCCGGGATGCTCCGCCCGGGCCTGCCGCCGGGGTCGGCTCAGGCCTTGCGGTCGGCGACGGCCCAGGAGGCGAGGGCGACGGCACCGGCGACACCGAGGACGGACGGCCAGGCGCCGACCTTCTTCGCGAGCGGGTGCGAGCCGGCGAACGCGGCGACGTAGGCGGCGCTCAGCGCACCGGCGGCCTTCCCGCCGGCCTGCCGGCGCCACTGCTGAGCGGCGGTGACCCCGGCGACGGCCAGCACGGCCCCACCGAGCTGCCGCTTCTTGGTCCACCGGGCCACGCCATACCCACCGACAAGCCCGGTGGCGGCCACCACTGCACTGGGAACCCTCGCCACAACTGCCTCCTCTTGCTCCGCTTTTGTGCGATGTCCGGCCTGAGGCTAACGCGCAGCCGATCATGCTCTCCTCACCTGAGTCGGATCTTGTCAAGTCTCCGGCGGAGAGTTCTGTCCCCACAGCCGTACGCACGGCACAGCACGACTGAAGCCCCCCACGGAACTCGCCGTCGTCATGGGGGGCTTGGTCGGGTGCTCTGTCTCTCACGGGGATGCGGGTGTCTGCGGCACCCGCGGGTCAACGCGGCTCACCGTGACCGCAGAGCGCCGTGCCGGACACGGTCGGGGCGTGGCGACCTCGCACGCATCCACACGTTGCAAGGCCGCCACGCATCTCCCGTGCCGTCGGCGGGCGAGCCGGCCGGCCCACCGGAAGCTGGCCGGCCGCCGCTTTCCGCCGTCAAGGGGGGTACTGAACCGCCCTCTTGGAAGGCGCTTAGAAGGCGCTGTTGCTGCAGCCCATCGTCGACCCGATGTGGGTGTCCTGCGCGCCCGGGTCGCCCTCGCCGTTGAGCGCGTTGCCCAGCACGCCGTTGAGGATCCCGACCTCACCGAGGACGTCGACATTGAGGTCGTGCGACTTGCAGTTGGAGCTCTGCAGGACGCTGCTGCCCCCGCCGCCCCCGCCCTGGCCGCCGGCGTAGGCGGTGCCAGAGGCCAGAAGTCCGACGCTCCCGAGAGCGGCGACCAGGACGGCAGCCTTGTGAAGCTTGTGCATTTCATCTCCATCGCGTGTGGTGGATACGATCTGTGACAGATCGACTTCCGTCAGTGACGGAGATTATGTGCAAATCCGCCAAGGCGAACGACGACGCGCCGGGGCGGTGACCGCGTAGAGTAATCGACGCATTACGAACCGGCATCCCGCGGCCGCGACCGAGACCCCGATTCCCCGGTCCGCGCCCTCAAGCTGACCCACCGTCACCTCCGTCACCGCCAGGGGCAACGCACGTCGAACAACCCACCGCGCACTCCCCACCACCGCCTTTGGCCCACCCCGGGTACCCGAGGCAACGAACCTGCTCTTGACCCGGCTCGCGGAGGCACGACGCTGCCCAGGCAGCGGGCGGCCCTACGGCAACGCGTCGCGAACGGCACGTCCGACCCGCTGATCACCCAACGGGGCAGGTCAGCTCGGGCTTGGACCGGTTCGGAGAACACGTCACCACGGCAAGCGACAGGTACGAGGGGCGCTCGAGATAGAACCCGAGCGATACGTCACTACCCGAACTCAACTTCTCAGCCGCCGAGTTGACCAGCGCAGCGAGATCGAGGAGGTCACGCTCCCGGCCAGAGGCGAACCGGCCCGCGTACGCGGCCACGCACGCCCCGATCCAGGTGGCGGCGCCCTTCGCCTCATCCCACGTGTCACGCACCAAGGAAGACGGTTTGACGAGCCAGTACGCCGTCTCCAGCGGAGGGAGATCCACGGTCGGGAACTCCGCTGCGACCTCCCGATAGCGCTGGATCAACTCGGGCTTGCTGCCGCCCGGCGGCGGCTCGGGATACGGAGGCCGCCGGAGTGCCTCCTGGTCGAAACGCTCTTTCGTCCCGACCCATAGATAGCCGTGGTAGTGCACCAGTCGTTCCTGTCGGGTGTCGGAGACGAGAGGGACCGGCCCCGGCACCGGCCTCCGCACGGGTGCCGGGACAGCCGGGACCGGCCAGGGGCATCAGACGCGCAGCCCGAACCTCGCCGGATCGATGCCGGCCACCGCCAATTCCTCCGTGGTGAACCGCAACGGCTCCGCATCCGGCCGCTTGCTGTCACCCAGCGCCCAGGCGTCGTCGCCGATCCGGGCGAGCGTCACGCATCCCTCCGTACAGGGACCTCCGCAGGCCTTCACGAACGAAGCCCCGCTGATGTCGAGCCCATACAGCTTGTTTCCGTCCAACATCACTGCACCTTCCTGCTCAACTGATCGCGGCCATGACTGACCGCCTCCGCCCTGGAGGGCGGGAGTTCATGGGGGGAGACAGATGTCTCAGCGTCCGGAGCCCTTACCGCGCCCGCCACACCACCGGCACTGACACGGCGGCCACTCGGCAGTGATCAGGGGTGGTAGGTCATCTGTGGCGAATACCGCACGCTCGGGACCCCAGGTATTCCCGGAGTCCTCTGACACACGAATGGTCATGAGCGGGCGGTCGGCAAGGAGCCGGAGACGGACCGCCTTGGCTTCAGAGTCAGCGGGCATCGTCATGTCCTTAGCTACCTGCTCACCTTTGTGTTTCCTGCACGTAAGGGATCAGGCCTTGGCACACGCGGCGGCCAGCCGGGAGCGCCCCAACTCCACGAGAGGGATGATCGATCGGGGTGCGCACAGGTCGCCTTCGAAGCGCGGAGGAATGACCCAGTACGTGCCCGGTGGCTGTTGTTGGTCGAGTCGAGGTACTCCGAGGTACGTGCCCTCGCCTAGACACGTGGCGATGTCGTCGTACGCCCAGACCAGACCAGCGTGCGCCTGAATCAAGGCGTAGTACGTCCCGCCCAGGGCGCGACGGTCGTAGATGATCGAGCCTCCCAGCGACACACCAAGAGCGGGCGCCACATGGTCGGGGTCACTGGAACCCACAGCGGCGTGCACTACGTCTCTGGGCATGCGTACGGCAGCGAACCGAACGCCCAGAGGTAGTAACGCGACGCCTTGAGCCGCCCACTCCGTCCGCGCCTGCTCGGGTGTCGGGTGAGTACGGGCGAGCCACTCGCCAACCGCTCTGTCCACGGCCTCTTGCGTATCCAATGGACCATCCCCAGTGCTGAGTCCCGTCGAGTACGTGCCAAGCGTCCAGTAACGCCACGACGCAATCGAGGACTTAAGGAGGTCATAGGTAGGACGCCAACAGGGCCTTCATCGACTCTTGTGGGGGAAACTGCGCCCAATAGAGGACGGGATGTGGGAGCGTTGAAGGAGTCGCAGCAGGAGGTGACCACGTGCCCAGGCCCACCGGCAACGTTCGACTCAAGGCCGCTCGAGTAGCCGCCGGCTTCAACTCCCAGCAGGACTTGGCAGAGGCTCTGACCCGGCATGCCGAGGGTATGGGCCTTCGAGGGCTCTCGATCGGGGTACGACAAGTTCGCCGCTGGGAGTCGGACAGTCCGCCCTGGCCACAACCGGACTGCCAGCGGGTGCTCGTTCACCTGCTGGGCCAAAGCATGGAGGCACTTGGATTCACGCCTCCATGGGGCTCGGACGGTTCGCAGCGCACGGAGCCCACGCGACGCGCCGTCGTTGGCGGGGGCGCGGCCGCTGTGGCATCCCTGCCTCGCCGAGCCGCCGCGGCGCCGCAGCCCTCAACGGCAGGTACCGACTTCCAGGCGGTCACTCGGTCTCACCGGAGGCTCTACTGGTCTGTCGCCCCGCCACAACTCCACCCTGCTGTCGTCGCTCATGCGCGACTGGGTTGCGCATTGCTCCCCGATACCTCGGACTCGACGCGTCGAACGGTCGCGGCGGCGCTGGCGGAGACCTACCTCCTGGCGGGTCGGATCGAATTCTTCGACCTCCGCGAACCAAGTGCCGCCGACGCCACCCTGCTCCTAGCGCTGCAAGCCGCAGGCGAGGCCGATGAGCCGCTGCTCGGCTCAGCAATCCTCGCGCACATGGCGTTCATCCCCGGCTGGGTGGCGGACCGTGACGGAGCACTGGAGCGGATGACAGCGGCCCGTACCTATGCCCGGCGCGCCTCGGCATCAGCCGAATTCCTCGCCTGGCTCGACGCGGTGGAAGCTGAATGCGAAACCAGGTGCGGCAATACGCGCACCGCTCTGCACCTCATCGGACACGCTGAGGACGCCCTGGCGGCTGGCAACGAACACGCCTCGCCGGAATGGATGGACTGGTTCTCCCCGGCCCGCTTGGCTGCCTTCAAGGGAAACACGCAGATGATCGCGGGCCACCTCCCGCAGGCCCGCGAGAGCCTGCTTCAGGCACTGGCCGCGATGACACCGGCCGAGGACAAGCAGCGCTCCGTGATCTATAGCGACTTGGCCGCGGTGGAAGCGGCCTCACGCGATCCGGAGCAGGCCTGCGAGTACGCCGGTAAGGCTTTGGATCAGCTGGCCATCACCTGGTACGCCACTGGCATGGACCGAGTGCGTGAGGTCCGCCGCGCGCTGGCGCCCTACCAACACGAGCGCTGTGTACGTGACCTCGACGACAGGCTGTACGACTGGTCGACGACGCTCAGCGTGCTGAGTCGTTGAACTCGCCGATCAGCACCGGCAGTTCCAGCAGGCTCTCTACCCGCAAGGTAGGAAGCTCTCTGGCCTGCGGGGAGTCCCACTGAATCGTGGCCCAAGGCCCGCGATGCACGAGCGCCGTATGCATGCCTGCTTCACGCGCCGGGCGGATGTCGTTGTCGCAGCGATCCCCGACGTAAAGGATCTCGCCGACCTCAAATGGCACGACTGCGGCAACCCGCTTGAAGAACTCGAGATCAGGTTTGCTGGCTCCCCAGTCGTCCGAGGTGCCGATCAGATCCACATCGTCTGAGAACAGCTCTCGCAAGATGCGCCCTGCCCGGACCGTCTGGTTCCCAGCGATACCAAGCCACACTCCGTCAGCCCGGAGCCGCGCGAGGGCGGGGCGGACATCGGCGTACAGATCCTCTTCCCCGAAGGTCTCCGGCTGCCCTGCGGCGGCCCGCTTCTCCCGCTCCTTGTAGAGATCGAACCCAGGCCGGAACTCCTGAAAGACCTCCCGGTAGTCCCGCCCCTGAGCGATCACAGCCCCGAACATGGCGTGGAACGTGTGCCGAGGCACCTCCAGCCAGTCGGCCCAGGTCCCGTACTCCCGGGTCTCGTCTACCAGGCACTCACCTACGTCGAAGACGACTGCGCGAATCATGGGGGCAGGGTAGCCGTACTTGCTCGCCACCTAGGGAGCATATGACGTTAATCGGGCATATCGATCGTGATGTCTGTGTCTCTGAGGCAAAAGTTCCTGCAGGTACCGATCCGCGATCTAGTCTGTAGAGCCAGACCAGTTGACAATCCTGAAGTGTCTTCGGGCTCGGAACTATGAGGTGGGGAGCGGCGTGGCCAACGACGACGGGTTCGACTGGGACGACGTAGATGGCGAAGAAGAGGACACCGCTGCGGCTGTCACCTCTGAAGAAGTCACACGGGCCGTGGTCACAGACACAGACTGGACAGCTGAGACTATTCTGAGTCAGCTCAGGCGTGGCAACATTCAGCTTAATCCTCGATTTCAGCGGCGGGACGCTTGGAATAAGCCCAGGAAGAGTCGTTTTATTGAGTCTCTAGTCCTCGGTCTGCCGATTCCTCAGATTGTCCTCGCGGAGGACAAGAACCGTCGAGGCAAGTTCATTGTGCTTGATGGAAAGCAGCGACTTCTGGCGTTGAGGCAGTTTGCGGCCGGTTCATCCTTTGCGGCGTCGGCGGAGGAGGAGAACTTCAGGGGATTCTCGCTCACTGGACTTGAGGTTCGCGAAGACCTCAGACTTGTCACTCTCAAGAAGATGGAGACTGATGACAGTTACGTAGACGACCTTAACTCGCTACTCAACGAGACCATTCGAACCGTCGTCGTTCGTCGCTGGCCCAATGAGGACTTCCTTAACCTTGTATTCCTCCGCCTGAACACCGGCAGCGTAAAACTGTCCCCGCAGGAACTTCGTCAAGCTCTTCACCCCGGACCGTTTACGGACTTCTTGGACGACTGTGCATCGGACAGTGAGTGGCTTCGTGCTGCCCTCCGTATCGACAAGCCGGACTTTCGTATGAGGGATGTCGAGGTGCTCCTGCGGTACTTCGGGTTCCAGTTCACCCTTGATGAGTACACCGGTAACCTCAAGAAATTCCTTGACGACACCGTTAACGTCCTCAACGCCCAGTGGTTGAAGGAAGAGGACCGAATCAAGCAAGTAGGGGAGAACTGCAACAGGTCTATTGAGACAACATTCAAAGTGTTCGGTGATAACTCCTTCTATCGCTGGGCTAGCGGAAAGTATGAAGGGCGTTTCAACCGGGCTGTGTTTGACGTCATGACCTACTACTTCTCCGACGCGAATGTGCGATCTGCGGCGGTCTCACGTGCGGAGATGGTGGAATGGGCGTTTCGCAATCTTTGCGATACCAATCAGCGATTCGTCGAGTCGATTCAAACAACAACCAAGACACCACTTGCTACGCATCGGCGCCTTTCCCTCTGGGGTGAAGCGCTTGGCGAGGCTATCGGGGCTAAACTGCGTGTGCCAGAGCTGCGCGACAATCGGCTTATACCGTAGAGGGCGAGATGGCGTCTTCGCGATATCAGGAGCTGGCGAAGCGGATAGAGGAGCTTCGCCAATGCTTTCTACCGAAGGAATTTGACCCAACCGGCTCATATGAAGAGTCAGTGTATGAGCATACGCGAGCATTTAGGGTTCTGGCGCATGCTGAATTTGAATCCTTTATAGAGGATCGCGTGATTGAAGTCGTCGACGAGGCCGTGTTGAAGTGGAAGGCTGCTGGATCAATATCCTCGAGCCTGTTGGCGATTGTCGCATATCGGGAGTCCGCACCTGCCATACCTGAGTCTTTAAGTGAAGCTGCTGCCAAGCCTGCTAAGTTTCCATCGCTGGAGGCGCGAGTAGACGCGGCTCGGACTGATCTGCATCGCTACGCGAGAAACCAGAATCATGGAATAAAGGAGAAGAACCTCCTTCGCTTGCTTCTCCCGATTGGTGTGCAGGAGATGGATATTGATTCCGCCTGGTTGAGTGCGACAGAGACTTGGGCCACTGCCAGGGGAGATGCTGCACATAAGGGTGCAAAGATGCAAGTAAAGCCCGACCCGCAAAATGAAATTAAGGTTGTAAATCTGGTTCTTGAAGGATTCCGCGACCTCGATGAGCAGATGGCCGAGAAGTAAGAAACTGTCTCGACAGGCCGTGTTTGCCTGCCCTAGGGATGATATGTGGGAGTGGTGGTTTCCGTGGCTTTGATTAAGAAGTTTGAGTCTGTCCCCGCTGACGTGCAAAGACTGCATGGTCCGGTAACTTGCGGATTTCGATCGTTCGTTGTGGACGGTCGGCGTGTACTGCAATTGGATACTTATGGGTCGACTGAGCGGCAGATTCCCAACAAGGTCAGTCAGAGTGTCCAGCTAGACGTTGATGGCGCCCGCAAGCTGATTGAGATCATCGAAAGAGCGTTTCCTGATCTCGCTCGCTAAGCCGCAAGTGCGCGGCTCCGCAGCCGAGTAGAGGCGTGGGGCCTTGCGTATCTACATTGTGATTGGGTGAGCCTGAGCGAGGGCCGGACTCGGGCGGGGCGGGCGCAATAACTCACCCCACCCTGTCAGGCCCGTCAGCGCTAGCGAATCAGGTACTCATACGCCATCCCCATGGCAGCCTCCGTAAGTTCGTCCGGAGGCACACCAACACTCCGCCCCCCGCACCGGCGGCCAGGCAACCGCCCGCCCCCGCGCCGCCAGCGTCGTCGCATACTGCGGCAGGAGCGCGGCGTCCGCCGGGGACGAGCCCTCCGACGCCGCGAAGGCCTCGTAGGACGGGACCGTGCCCGTGACGATGCCGAGGTTTCCCGTGCCCGAGGCGGACAGCTCGCGCAGGGACGACTCTATGGTCGCGAGGTGGGTCTCGTGGGACGGGTACTCCACGGCCAGGGTCGGGTAGGCCGACAGGAGTTCCGTCAGCTCCCCCGCCGGCCAGTGGAGGACCGCCACCGGGAAGGGGCGGGAGAGGGCCTCCCTGTAGGCGCCGAGTTCGGCTTGCAGGCGGGTGATTTCCGCCTGGAGTTCCGCCGGGTTCTCCGAGCCCAGGGACCAGACGCGCTTCGGGTCGTGGAGTTCGTCCAGGGACACGGGGGACGTGTGGAGGGTGTCCGCCAGGGTGTCCCAGGTGTCGTGGGGCAGGCCCAGCATGCGGCGGACGCGGTGGCGGCCGTAGAGGAGGGGGTGGGTGGCGGGTGCGGGTTCCGTGTCGTCCCCCTCCGGCAGGAGCAGGCTCGCCCCCTCCGTGAAGGTCTCCGCCGCCGTCTCCAGCTCGTCGTGTGACTCCAGGGACTCCGCGATGATCAACCAGGGGGCCGGGTCGCGTGGGGCGGCCACGCGGATGCCCTCGATGATCGCCCTCGCCTCCGCCTCGTGGCCGTACTCCCAGAGGTTCGACGCCTTCAGGGCGCGGACCAGGGCGGGGTTCTCCAGGCCGTCGTCGGCGGACAGCAGGCGGTCGTAGAGCGCGGTGGCCGCGGGGCGGTCGCCGGACAGTTCCAGGTGGGCCGCCGCCCGCAGCAGCAGGGCCTCGGCGTCCTCGGGATACAGTCCGGCGGTCCGCTCCAGGCGTGCCGCCTCGGCGGTGTGGTCGACGTTCTCGGCAGGCGTGTCGGGGCGCATGGGGGACACCGTACTGCCGAGCGGTGACAGGAGGGAGTAAGGCCAGTTCATCGGCTTCCCTCCGCTCTCCCTACGCCGTCACTCCGTCCACTTGAAGCGTCTGGATCGACTTCGCCGCGAAGGGGACCGACAGGGTCTTGCCGGAGAGGTAGGTGTCGGAGTGCGGGGTGTAGAGGTCCGCTCCGCCCGTCGTCACCGTGTTCCAGCGGGGGACCAGGCCTCCCGAGCCGCCGGTCACCGAGGAGAAGCGGGACAGGTCGAAGGTCAGGGTCTGGGCCGAGGAGGAGGTGTTCGCCGCCACGATGACCAGGCGTTTCGTCTGTCTGTCCAGGGCCGCCGCCGCGTAGCTCGCTCCCGTGTCCAGGATCGTCATCCCGGGGCGGATGTGGCGGGTGAACTGTGCCAGTACGTAGTACTTCGTCTGGACCGCGCCCGGCTGCAGGGTGCTCGCGTCGTACGCGATCGTCGCCCAGCCGGCGCTCGGGTCCATCACCTGCCAGTAGACCCAGGCCGTGGGGTGCAGCCAGCGGAAGTCGTAGAGGAGGTTGCCGGCCAGGGTCAGGCCCGTGGCGTCGGCGTCTCCCGTCTCCGAGTTCCACAGGGCCTTGCCCGCCGTCGTCACCACGTCCGTGTAGAGCAGGTCGCGGCGGCCGCCCGAGCCCTGGTAGCCGTGCACGTTCACCCGGTCCACCCAGCCCTTCGTCGTCGACGAGAAGGAGTTCCAGGTGGTGCGGGCCAGGTCGTAACTCGTCTCGTCCGACGCCGAGATCTTCGTCGCCGTCAGGCCTCGTTTGTTCAACTCGCTGCGGAGATGGGGCAGTACGGCCGCCTGGACCGTCGCGTCCATGTGGCAGCCCTCCTGGGTGCCCGTCGCCGTCCACCAGGAGGAGGACGGTTCGTTGAAGGCCTCCACCGTCGTGAAGGTCACGCCCCAGTTCTGTTGCGCGTACAGGGCCACCGACGCCAGGTGGGAGGCGTGCTGGCGGTAGTTCCAGGACTGGAGGTTGTTGCCGCCGTCCGAGGCGCCCGAGGGGTTGTGGTTCAGGCACATCCACCACATGGGGGAGTTGGCGAAGAGCTCGCTGATGGCGCCTCGTCGGGTCGCCTTCTGCAGCATCGCGCGCTGCTTCGCGTCCGCCGTCCACTTCCAGGACGAGGACGTCGGGTCCTCGTTCGTCCAGTCCTGCCAGTAGCCCTCGATCTGCTTGAAGGACGGGATGTCGGGGGAGGCGGTCATCGACTCGCCGCCGACGCTGTTCCAGCTGCAGGCGCCCAGGTTGTAGCGGGCTATGTTCAGGCCCAGGCCGGGGAGTGACGTCCCGTTGTACGTCGTCGTCCTCGTCGTGAAGAAGATGTCGGCGAAGTCGTCCCTCGCTCCGAAGACGTTCGCCCACCAGGCCAGCGAGGTGCCCCAGCCCTCCCAAGTCCCGTAGGTGACCGACGGGTCGATGGTCGTCGTCGCGTCCGCCCGGGCCGTGCCCGTGGCCAGGGCGCTGCCCAGGGCGGCGCCGCCCGCCGCGGCCAGCAGTGTTCTGCGTCGGATCATCGCTGTCTCCGCCCTCTTCTGTTGCGGCTCCGGCAGCAGGAAGCATCGGGGGTGGCGGGTGGGGCTGTCGAGGGTTCTGACAGTGGTTTCTAAAACCGGTTGAGGAAGCCGCAGGGCGCGCGCCGGGGGAGTCTGCCGGAGAGGCTGGTTCGCTTGCCGCTCTGGCCAGTTGTGCCCGTTGCACCTACCCTGCGGGCGGCCCCGTGGAGGCCCATGGAGGTGGGTGCGGATGCCGGCATGGTCGGGCGTGCGGGTCGTACGGCACAGCGATCGGCGTCGGCGTGCCCGGCGGCGGCGCGCGCTGTGGGGCGGGGCCGAGGCGCTGGTCACCGTCGGCGTGCTGCTCATGCTGCTGGTCGTGCACCAGCTGTGGTGGACCAACCGGGAGGCCCGGCGCGGCGCCGAGCGGCAGGTGCAGGCGCTGGAGCGGGAGTGGGGGCAGGAGGGGTACGGCGATGGTGGCGCGGGCCCGTCGCCCGGTTCCTCCGGCTCAGGTCCCGCCCCCGCATCGACCCCGGATCCCTCCGAGTCCCGTGCGCCGCAGCGGTCGTACGTGCCCGTCAGTCTGCCCCGGCAGTCCCAGGCGTACGCCGTGCTCACCATCCCCCGGCTCGGGCTGCGGGTTCCCGTCGCCGAGGGCGTGAGCAAGGCCGATGTGCTGAACAAGGGGTACGTCGGCCATTACCGGGGCACCCAGCAGCCGGGGCAGGCGGGCAACTTCGCGCTCGCCGGGCACCGGAACACGCACGGCGAGCCCTTCCGGTACCTGCCCCGGCTGCGGCGCGGGGACGACATCGAGGTGGAGACGCGGACGGCGACGTACACGTACGACGTCGACCAGATCCTGCCGCAGACGTCCGCCCTGGACTCGGGGGTCGTCCGGCCGATCCCGCGCTCGCTCGTCCGGCCCCGGTACGGGTACGACCAGCCCGGTTACTACATCACCCTGACCACCTGCACCCCCGAGTTCACCTCGCGCTACCGGATGGTGGTGTGGGGGAGGCTGGTGTCGATGCGGCCCCGCTGAGCGCTCCGCCGGAAGTGCCGCGATGTGCCGTCGGTCGGCTGCGGCGCCCCGTGTCGGTCGGCTGCGGCGTCCCGTGTCGGTCGGCCGCGGCCTCCCGTCGGTCCGGCTGCGGCGTCATCGGGGCTGGTCGCGTCCCACGCGGCGGAGCCGTGTATCGGCACAGCCCCGCGCCCCTTCGGGGTGCTGCCGAACCGCAGTGGACCTCGCGCGGCCTGCTGAGCGCGCCGCTACGCCCGCTCCCGCAGCACCATCACGCTCACCGCCCCCACCGCCGCCAGGCCCGCCGACACCAGCAGGGCGATGTTCGCGCCGTGGGCCAGGTTTCCGGTGGACGTGGCGAGGGCGATGGTCAGGGCCACGCCGGCGCAGGAGCCGATGTAGCGGAAGGTCTGCTGGGCGCCGGAGCCCATCGCGGCGCGTTCGCGCGGGACCGACTCGATGGCGAGCAGCGGCAGCGCGCCGTTGAGCAGGCCGCTGCCGACACCGCCGATGATCAGGCCGGGCAGCAGCCGGGTCCAGGAGCCGGAGGCGACGGTGCCGAGCAGGGTCAGGACGGCGATCGTGTGCAGGGCGAAGCCGACGGCCAGTTGGGTGCGCGGGGCGATGCGGCCGGCCAGGTGCTTGACCTGGAGGGCCACCGCGAAGCTCAGGCCGGACCAGAGCAGGAACAGCCAGGCCGTGTTGATCGGGGACAGGTGGAGCGTCTGCTGGAGCAGGGCCGGCAGGAAGCTGAACATGCCGATCACCGCGAGGCCCGTGAACAGTCCGCCGGCGGCCGAGGCCAGGAAGCGGGTGTGGCGCAGCAGGCCGAGGTCGATCATCGGTGTGCCGGTCCGGTGTTCCACGGCGGCGAAGAGCGCGATCAAGAGGACGGCGGCGGCCAGCAGCAGTGCCACCGGTGCGCGGAGCCAGCCGTCGCGGCCCAGGGTCAGGGCCGCCACCAGGGCGACCAGGGCGAGGCCGAAGGTCAGGGCGCCGAGGACGTCCGGGCGGCCGCCGCGCGGGGCGCGGGACTCGGCGAGGGTCCGGGTGCCCAGCGCGGCCACGGCGACGGCGGCGGCGCCCAGGACGCCGTACGCCACCCGCCAGGTCGGCAGCGCGCCCGCGACCAGCGGGCCCACCGCGATGCCGCCGCTGACGAAGGCGCCCCACACGCCGGTCGCGTGCAGCCGGCCGCGGGGGGTGGGGAAGGCCGCCACCAGCAGGCCGAGGCTGCTCGCCAGGATCGCCGCGCTCGACGCGCCCTGAGCGATGCGGGCGAGGGTGAACTGCCAGGTGGAGGTGGTGAAGGCGCCGAGGGCGGTGGTGATGCCGAGGGCCAGGGTGCCGCCGAGGAAGATCCGGCGGCGGCCGTAGTCGTCGGCGAGGCTGCCGGCCACCAGCAGGAGGGCGGCAAGGCCGAGCGGGGTGCCGTTCAGCAGCCAGGCCTGGCCGGAGAGCGGGGTGTGCAGGGCGGCCGCCGTGTCCGGGAGCGTGACCATCGGGGCCGTGTACGTCATCAGCGCCACAGCGGTGGCCGCGCTGGTCAGGGCGAGGGTGGCCCGGGGGCGTGCGGGGGCGTCCCGGACGGTCGCCTCGCGTACGGATGTGGCGGCGGGGGTGGTGGTGGAGTCGAGCCCGGTCATGGCGTGGTCCTGTCTTTCCGGGGCCTGTGGTGCTGTGCGGATCAAGCGGTGAACCGATGGATCACTCGGGTGACCGACTCACGGTTCGGTCATTGAACTGACCTGGCTCCGCCACCGTAACACTGTCGGTTCGGTCACCGAACCAAGAAGTCGGAAAGTGGCTACAGTGGACGGCATGGCACTGGGCAAGGACTACGCGACACAGGAGTGCTCGATCGCCCGCGCGCTCGAGATCGTCGGCGAGCGCTGGACGCTGCTCGTCGTGCGGGACGCGCTCTACGGCGTGCGGCGCTACAACGACTTCCTGGTCCACCTCGGCATCCCGCGCGCCGTCCTGGCCGCCCGCCTGCAGACCCTGACCGCCGAGGGCATCCTCGAGAAGCGCCGGTACCAGGAGTCGCCGCCGCGTGACGAGTACGTCCTCACCGAGCGCGGCATCGCCCTGTGGCCCACCCTGCGCGCCCTCGGACTGTGGGGCCGCGAGCACTTCACCGAGACACAGCTGCGGTACTTCCGGCACGCCGACTGCGGCGCGGACCTCGGGCCCTACGGCGAGTGCCGCGCCTGCGGGGTCGTCGTACCCGTCGCGGACGTGGTCATGGTGCCGGGCCCCGGCCTCGACCCCGACCCGGCGGACCCGGTCAGCAGGGCCCTGCTGAAGCCGAAGCGACTGCTGGAGCCGCTGGAGACGGAACCCGCCTGACCTGAACCGGTCAGGAGGCGCTTGAACCGGCGCCCCTGAGGACGTCGATGCCGGCCTGGTCGGTCGCCTCCGGGCTGCCGCCCAGCCGGTGGACGACCACCCAGCGGCCGTCCGCCATGGCCCCGGTGAAGACCGAGGCGTGGCGGGTCGCGCCGTTGTGCCAGAGCAGCGGGCCGGCCGTCTGCCAGGAGGGAGCGGGATCCCCGAGCCGGCGCTCCAGCACCAGCCGGACGAGCAGATCGGCGACCGCACGCGGGGTCGCCCACAGACCGCCCGCCGGAAGGATCGCCCCGTCCATGGTCCAGGGCCTGCGGGGCCTGCCGAGGAAACCGGGTGCCAGCAGGCGCCGGTCCGGGTCGGGGTGTGCGCTCACCTCATGGACGTCCAGCGGTCGCAGCACGTGCTCGGCGAGCAGTTCCCCGTACGGCGCACCGGCCGCACGGGCCAGGGCCGCGCCGAGGACGGCGTACCCGAGGTTGGAGTACTCCTCCTGCTGTCCCGGCGGCCGGACCACGACCTGGTCGAGCCGCCCGAGCAGCCGGTGCAGGGCGGCGCCGTCGAACGCGGCGTACGGATCCCGGCGCCCGGTGCCGGGCGGGAGGCGCGGCAGCCCGGAGGTGTGCTCGGCCAGGTGCCGCAGCGTGATGCCGGTGCCCGGGGCGGCGGGGAGCCGGCGTTCGACCGGGTCGTCCACGTCGAGCAGGCCCGCGGCGGCCATGCGCACGAGCGCCGTACCGGTGAGCACCTTGGTGAAGGAGCCGATCTCGACGAAACGGTCCACGGCGTGACCGTCGTCGACCTGTGCCGGAGAAGTGTCGGTCAGGACGCAGGTGGGAATGCGGGGCATGCAGGGGCCCTTCAGGTGTCGGGTAGGTCTACCTGTATAAAGGGCAAAGAGGCATGGATGGTTGAGGCCGTGGGGAGGGGAGCCGAGTGGTCCGCAGTCTGACGCGCTCGCGTGCGCTCGCCCCGCTGCTGCTTGTGCTGCTGCCGGTCGTGCTGCTCGACACCGGTAACCTCTCCGCGACCGTGGCGCTCGCCGCGACCGCGGCGGCCGGGGCCGCGTTCGCCGCCTGCGCGCTGATCGCCGCCCGCTCCGTGCCCGCCGTCCCGCCCACCCGGGTCCGTACGGCGATCCGCGACCGGGCCCGGCGTACGGCCTTCCTGCCACAGCGCGATCCCGACGCGCCCGGCCGGCGCCGGCCCAGGGCACCCGGGCACGCCCTTCCGGCGACCGCCGCGTAGGGCACGTCACTCCTTCTGTCTGCGTGACCCCGCGCGGGTCGTCATGCCGATTCACTCCGTTCCGGCACGACGAGACCCCCGGAGGGCTCACCCATGTCCGTCTTCTCCCTCTTCGCCCGCCTGGTCGAGCACCTCGCCGACCTGCTCCAGCCGCTCTTCCACGCCTCCGCGGCCGCCGCCGCGATCGTCCTGTTCACCGCGCTCGTACGACTCCTGGTCCATCCGCTGTCCCGCGCCGCCGCCCGCGGCCAGCGCGCCCGCACCGCACTGCAGCCGCGTATCGCCGAGCTGCGCGAGAAGCACGCCAAGGACCCCAAGCGGCTGCAGCAGGCGGTGCTCGAACTGCACGCCGAGGAAAAGGTGTCACCGCTGTCCGGGTGCCTGCCCAGCCTGCTCCAGCTGCCCGCCTTCTTCCTGCTCTACCACCTCTTCTCCAGCCCCACGATCGGCGGCGGCAGCAACGGGCTGCTCGGCCATCGGCTGTTCGCGGCGCCGCTGGGCGGGCGCTGGGCCGACGCCCTCGCCGGCGGTGGACTGTTCGGCCCCGCCGGGCTGGTCTATCTCGGGCTCTTCGTGATCGTCGCGGCCGTCGCCGCCTTCACCTACCGGCGCACCAGGCGGATGATGGCCGCGGGCCCGGTCGCGGTGGGCGCCGGGGGCGGGGAGCAGGTGCCGGGGCTCGGCGCGGTCAACAAGGTCATGCCGTTCCTGTCCTTCTTCACGCTCGTCACCGTCGCGGTCGTACCGCTGGCCGCCGCGCTGTACGTCGTCACCAGCACCACTTGGACCGCGGTGGAACGGGCCGTGCTGTACCGGTAGAGGGCGCGGTCACGGCCGCGGTTACGGTCCAGTACGTGAACAGGGTCTTGCGGAGTGGACGTCGCGATTGGAGGATCGACCAGTCCTCCGATGGCTGCACCCGTCGGTCGGGCGCCCGCGATCGAGGGAGATGGTGACCATGAAGCTGCTGCGAGTGGGTACGGCAGGGGCCGAGCGGCCGGCGCTGCTCGAAGCCGACGAGGCCCTGCGGGACCTGTCGGGCATCGTGGACGACATCGACGGCGCGTTCCTCGCCGACGAGGCCGCGCTCGACCGGGTACGGGCGGCGGCCGACTCCGGCGAACTGCCCTATCTGGACCCGGCGGGGCTGCGCATCGGTCCGCCGCTCGGCCGCATCGGCAAGATCGTGTGCATCGGGCTCAACTACCACGACCACGCCCGCGAGACCGGCGCCGAACCGCCCGCCGAGCCGGTGGTGTTCTTCAAGGCGCCGGACACGGTGGTCGGGCCGAACGACACCGTGCTCGTCCCGAGGGGATCGGCCAAGACCGACTGGGAGGTGGAGCTGGCGGTCGTCATCGGGCGTACGGCCCGCTACCTGTCGTCGGCCGAGGAGGGGCTCGCGCATGTCGCCGGGTACGCGGTGGCGCACGACGTGTCCGAGCGGGAGTTCCAGATCGAGCGCGGCGGCACCTGGGACAAGGGCAAGAACTGCGAGACGTTCAACCCGCTGGGGCCCTGGCTGGTGACGGCCGACGAGGTCGCCGATCCGCAGAACCTGTCGCTGAAACTGTGGGTCAACGGGGAGCTGAAGCAGGACGGTACGACGGCCCAGCAGATCTTCCCCGTGGGCGAGGTCGTGCGGTACGTCAGCCAGTTCATGACGCTGTACCCCGGCGACGTCATCAACACCGGGACGCCGGCGGGGGTGGCCATGGGGCAGCCCGAGCCGAAGCCGTACCTGAAGGCCGGGGACGTGGTCGAGCTGGAGATTCCCGGGCTCGGTCGGCAGCGGCAGGAGCTCAAGGACGCCTGAGGGGGACGGGGGCTGCGCGAGTACGGCGGGTGCGGGTCCGTCGTGGTTTCTCGCGCAGTTCCCCGCGCCCCTGAGGTGGGAAGACTCACCCGAGCAGAGAAGCGAGCGTGCGCCATTCCTCCCTCGGGAGGCTGTCCCTGTCACCGTCGGTGATCATCTGGAGGGCCACGTGGTCCGCGCCCGCCTGGTGGAAGGTGTCGATGCGGTCGCGGATGCGGCTGTCGTCGCCCCAGGCGAAGACCGCGTCGACCAGGCGGTCGCTGCCGCCGTCGGCCAGGTCGTCCTCGGTGAAGCCGTGCCGGAGGAAGTTGTTGGTGTAGTTCGGCAGGGCGAGGTACATCGCGAGGGTGTCGCGGGCGAGGGAGCGGGCGCGGGACGGGTCGGTCTCCAGGACGACCTTCAGCTCCGGGGCGAGCAGCGGGCCGGCGCCGAGGATCTCGCGGGCCCGCGCGGTGTGTTCGGGAGTGACCAGGTACGGCACCGCGCCCGCCGCCCGGTCGCGGGACAGCTCCAGGACCTTCGGGCCGAGGGCGGCCAGCACCCGGCGGTCGGCGGGCATCCCGGCCTTGTCCAGGGCGTCGAGATAGGCGACCAGGGCCGAGTACGGGCGGCGGTACCGGTCGGCGAGCTTGGCGTGGCTCACGCCGAGGCCGAGCAGGAAGCGGCCGGGGTGTGCCGCGTCGACCTCGGCGAAGGCGGCCGCGCTGGTCTCGGCGTCGTACTGCCAGATGCTCTGGATGCTGGTGCCGACGGTGAGACGGTCGGTCGCCTCCAGGAGGGGCACGGCGTGCCGGGCGGCGCTGCTGCCGCCCAGCCATACGGCGCCGAAGCCGAGCTCCTCCAACTCGGCGGCCGCCTCGCCCAGTTCACCGCGCCGGGAGGGGTCCTCCGCGCGCAGGCCGATGCTCCAGATGCCGTACCGGCCGATCCGGTCCTTCAGGTTGCTCACGGTGCTCATGGGTCTGTCCCTCCGGGTGGGGCCGTGACGATCACGTCTGCAGCCATTCCCAACCGGAGGGATCCCTCACGTAATCCCGGTGGGTGTCACACTTTCAGGAACTGCTCCAGCGCCTCCACGACGAACCTGTGGTCCTGCAACTGGGGCAGGCCCGAGACGGTCACCGCGCCGATGACGCCCACGTTCTCCACGTTGACCGGGAACGAGCCGCCGTGGGCCGCGTAGGTGCCGGGGTCGAGGCGGGAGGAGTCCTCGAAGGTCGTGCCCTTGGCGCGGAAGCGGGCGCCGACCAGGTAGGAGGAGGCGCCGTAGCGCTCGACGACCCGGCGCTTGCGGGCGATCCAGGCGTCGTTGTCCGGGGTGGAGCCCGGCAGGGCCGCGTGGAAGAGCTGCTGGCCGGCGCGGTGGATGTCGATGGCGACCGGGGCCTGGCGCTCCCGGGCCAGTTCGACCAGCAGCGAGCCGAGGGCCCAGGCGTCGTCGTACGTGAACCGCGGGAACACCAGGCGGCGTTCCTGCGCCTCCAACTCCTCGACGGACGGCGTGAGTTCGGGGGTGGTCCTGGGGGTGAGCTGCGGATGGTGCTGCTGGCCTTGCTGGTGCTGCTTGTGTGGCATCAGAGGGTCACCGTCACCTTGTCCGTGGCCGACCTGCGGGCCGCTTCCAGTACGTCGAGGGCGGCGGCCGCCTCCAGGGCGGTCACCGGGTTGGGGCCCTCGCCGGTCAGGGCGCGGGCGACGGCCGTGTAGTAGGCGGGGTAGTCGCCGGGCAGGGTGGGCACGGGGGTGCCGGCGCCGGTCAGCGGGGACTCGCCGGCCCCGATGCGGCCGTACAGGGACTCCGGCTCCGCGCCCCACCGGGGGCCGGGGCGCAGGCCCTCGCGCAGGGCCGCCTCCTGCGGGTCGAGGCCGTACTTCACATAGCCCGCGCGGGAGCCGAGCACCCGGAAGCGGGGGCCGAGCTGGGCGGTCGTCGCGGAGACGTAGAGGTGGGAGCGGACGCCGCTCGCGTGTGTGAGCGCGATGAAGGTGTCGTCGTCGGTCTCGGCGCCGGGGCGGCGGAGGTCCGTCTCGGCGTACACCTCGGTGGCCGGGCCGAAGAGGACCAGGGCCTGGTCGACGACATGGCTGCCGAGGTCGTAGAGCAGACCTCCGATCTCTGCCGGGTCGCCGGACTCGCGCCAGCCGCCCTTGGGCTGGGGGCGCCAGCGCTCGAAGCGGGACTCGAAGCGCCACACGTCACCCAGGTCGCCCCGGGAGACCAGCTTGCGCAGGGTCAGGAAGTCGTTGTCCCAGCGGCGGTTCTGGAAGACGGACAGGAGCAGGCCGCGCTCCTCGGCGAGGGCGGCGAGGTCGCGGGCCTCGGCCGCGGTGCCGGCCACCGGCTTGTCCACGACGACCGGCAGGCCCGCCTTCAGGGCGGCGGTGGCGAGCGGGACGTGCGTCCTGTTCGGGGAGGCGACGACGATCAGGTCCAGCTCCTCCGCGCGGTCGAACAGTTCCTCGGCGGTGGCCGCGAGCCTCACGTCCGGGAACTCGGCGCGGGCCTGCTGCTGCCGCTCCGGGTTGGAGGTGACCACGGTGTCCAGGGCGAGGCCCTCGGTGGCGGCGATCAGCGGGGCGTGGAAGACGGAGCCGGCGAGGCCGTAGCCGATCAGGCCGACGCGGAGGGGGGTGGCGGTCGTGCGTCCTGTCATGGATCCCATGGATCCACTTTCGCAACGCTGTTGCCAAAGTGCAAGTGGTGGGGACAATGGGTGGCGTGAACAGGACGAGGACGGGGACCGGTGTGTCGGCGAGCGGCGGTGGGCCGGCGGGAGCGAACCTCGTCGCGGTGCGGTCGCACAACACCGCGCTGGTGCTGGGGCTGCTGCGGGACGCCGGGGCGGAGGGGATCAGCCGGCTGGAGCTGGCCGAGCGGACCGGGCTGACCCCGCAGGCCGTCAGCAAGATCACCGCGCGGCTGCGGGAGGAGGGGCTGGCGGCGGAGGCCGGGCGGCGGGCGTCGACGGGCGGCAAGCCGCGGACCGTGCTGCGGCTGGTGCCGGAGGCGGGGCACGCGGTGGGGGTGCATCTGGACCGGGACGAGCTGCGGGCGGTGCTGGTCGATCTGGACGGGGCCGTGGTGGGGGAGCGGCGGGCCGAGCTGGACCTGGGGGCCGGGGCGGAAGCCGTGCTCTCGGTGGTCGGGGCTGCGGTGCGGGGGGTGGTCCGGGACGGGCTCGGCCCGGGTGCGGACGGGCCGGCCGGGGGCGGGTCGCTGCTCGGCGTGGGGGTGGCGCTTCCGGGACCGCTGGATCATGCGCGGGGGGTGCTGCACCGGGTGACCGGGTTTCCCGAGTGGGACGGGTTTCCGCTGCGGGACGCGCTCCGGCAGCGGTTGGGGGTGCCGGTGGTGGTGGACAAGGACACCAATGCGGCGGCGCTCGGGCTGTCGGCCGGGGGTTCCGGCGGCGAGGGCGGGTCCTTCGCGTATCTGCATCTCGGTACGGGGCTCGGGGCCGGGTTGGTGATCGGTGGGCGCGTGCACCGGGGGGCGCGGACCGGGGCGGGGGAGTTCGGGCACCAGGTGATCCAGCTGGACGGGCCGCCGTGCGAGTGCGGGAACCGGGGGTGCGTGGAGGCGCTGTGCCTGGCGGCCGTGGGGCGCGGGGAGACGGGGGAGGCGGCGCGCGTGCTGGGGGTCGCGGCGGCGAATCTGGTCGGGCTGCTGGACATCGACACGGTGCTGCTCGGGGGGCGGACGGTGGCGGGGGCGGCGGAGGCGTTTCTGCGGGGCGTCGGGGGGGTGCTCGAGGCGGCGCGGGCCCGGCGGGAGGGGGGCGTGGGCGGGGCGGTGCCGGTGCGGATCGTCCCGCGGGGGGAGCGGGTGGTGGCCGAGGGGGCCGCGCAGCTGTTGTTGGCGCCGGTGTTCGGGCGGGGGGACGCGTGAGGGACGCTGTGACAGGGTGCTACGAAGCCGTCGGCAGGTTCAGCTGCCAGGAGACGCCGAAGCGGTCGTTGATCCAGGTGAACTTGGTGCTGAAGCCGTAGTTGCCCGGGGGCATGAGTTCCGTGCCCTGCTCGGAGAGGGCCGCGTGGAGGCGGTCGATCTCGGCCTCGTCCTCGCACTGCACGAAGAGCGAGATGGCGGGTGTGAACGTGAAGTCGTGGGGCGCGGGGCTGTCGATGCACATGAACTGCTGACCGGCGAGCGAGAACGTGGCCCGCCGCACGCTCCCCTCCTCGCCGGGCCCCTCGGCCCCGTAGCGAGCAATGTTGACGACCTCGGCGTCGTCGAACAGCGAGGTGTAGAACGTCATCGCGTCCTCGGCGTTGCCCTCGAACATCAGGAACGTGGTGATCTTCTGTGACGCCGCGATCTTCATGCTGCATGCTCCTCAGACGCTGTCGGGCGGCGCAGGTCCGCCCGAGGTGTTCACAATGGACTCAAGCGCATCAATCGAACCAAACGGCCACCGCCGTCTCACGGAACGCACCGCTCGGTGCAGTGAGGAGTGAGTATGCGCTGCTCTCGCATCACCACCGCAACCCTCGTCGGCGCCAGTCTCGCGGCCCTCGCCGGCACGGCCACCGCCGCACCGGTCGGCACCGTCAGTCCCGCGAAGGTGAAGGCCGGTCAGACCGTATCCCTCACGCTCACGGGATGCAGTGATCCCAGCCGGGGCGGCCGCGCCGAAGGAGCGCCGGCCGGCCATGGCACGACGGAGCGCACCCCCATCGGCATCGTGGACCTCAAGCCGCTGGAGAACGGCACTCTGGCCGGGATCGCCGCGACCGTGTCCGACGCGCGCCCGGGCGTGGCGCAGATCTACATGGCGTGCGCCTCCGATCCGGACGCTGTGGTCACGGTGGACGTCACCATCACCGGCTGACCCCCGCCGAGCAAACTCAACTCCTGAACCCACCGCCTGAACCCACGGCCTGAACCCACCGCCCGGCCTCCGTCCATCGGGCGGACTTCGCGTCCCGTACCGGAGTGGCTGCCGCAGGGCGCCGGTCCTACCGGCATGGTTATGTGTTTATGCGACTGTGCACACCTTTGTCCCTCCGCCTCGCCGCAGCCGCCGCCGCGTCCGCCTCCGCCGGTGTGGCCGTCCCCGCGGCACCGGCCGCCGCCCTCGCCGACCCGCCCCCCGCCTGCGTCGGCGCTGACCCGCGGGCCTTCCCGCTCGCCGCCCGGATCCGTGGCGGTCCGGCCTCCTACGACGCGGGCGGCGGATACGGCACGTGGTACATCGACCTCACCAACACCACCCGCCGCGCCTGCACCGGCGTCCACCCGGTGGTCGTCCTCGTCGACGACAAGCGCACCCTGCAGCCGGACCAGCCCAAGCTGGAGTTCTACGACGGCCCCACGGCCCGGCCGGTGACGTTCGAGGGCACCGACGAGCAGGAGCTGATCGGCGTGCTCGACGGCGCCGGGTTCAACGGGTTCGCCGTACCGCCCGGGAGGACCGTCAGCGTCAAGGTCAGACTCGTGTTCCCCTCCGACACCGCGTCCGACCAGGTCACCGCCAACGCCGCCGTCGTCCAGCGCCGGGGCGACGACGGGGAGTGGATCGGGGAGTCCAATGCCTACCGGTTCGGGATCGGTGAGTACGCCCCGCCGTCCCCGGACGCCACGAAGGACGGCGGCGTGGCACCCGGCGAGTCCGCAGGCCCGCGCGCCACCCCCGGCGCCGGCATCACCACCCCCGGCATCACCACCCCCGATACCGACCCCGCCCCGGACCTGTCGTTCCCCGAGGGGGCGGAGGACGCCGGGGAGCGGGCCGGCGAGCTGGCGCGCACCGGACCCCGCCTCACCCGCGGGCTGCTCGCCGCCACCGCCGCGGTCCTCGGCGTCAGCGGCGTCGCGTTGCTGCTCCTCCGCAAACGCCGCTGAGCCGGGGCTGGTACGCCCATGCCGGGGGTCGTACGACGGGCACCCCTCCCGTCTGCGACGATCTTTGCGTGGACTACCCGAACGACCAGGCCCCCGGCGCCCCCGTCCGCTCCGGCATCCCCGAGCACGGGCGCATCCCCAAGTACTACGCGGTGAAGGCACGCATCGCCGCGCTGCTGGAGGAGCTGGGGGAGGGCAGTGTCATCCCCACTGAGCGGGACCTCGCCGAGCGGTACGACGTCGCCCGGGAGACCGTACGGCAGGCCGTACGGGAGCTGGTGCTGGAAGGGCGGCTGAGGCGGAAGGGGCGGGGGACGGTCGTCGCCGGGGCCAAGCTGGCCCAGCCGCTGTCGCTCGCGAGCTACACCGAGGGCGTGCGCCGGCAAGGCCGTACGCCCGGTCGTACGCTCGTCACCCTCGACCGGTTCCCCTGCCCGCAGGCCCTCGCCGCCGAGACCGGACTCACCCGGGGTGAACCCGTGTGGCACCTGGAGCGCGTGCTGCTCGCCGACGAGGAGCGGGTCGGCCTGGAGAGCACGTACGTCGCCGTCGAGCGGGTGCCCCGGCTGGACAGCGACTTCGACCCGGACTCCTCCTTCTACGGCTATCTCGCCAGTCAGGGCATCTCCTTCGGCGACGCCGACGAGCGCATCGAGACCGTGCTGGCCACACCCCGCGAGGCGCTGCTCATCGGCACCCCGCCCGCCCTGCCGATGCTGCTGATCCACCGCGTCTCCCGGGACACGGAGGGCCGGCCCCTGGAGCGCGTGCGCTCGCTGTACCGGGGGGACCGGTTCTCCTTCACCACCCACCTCAAGGGCTGAAAGGCGGCTTATGTCCCGATATCGACCCCGCTCTAATATCACGGGAATATAACGGGTCTAGCCCAAACGTGATGGGTCGTTCACGCTCTCGTTGTCAGCCGGATGTCTCCGGTTCCCTGATCGCGAGGAGCGTTGCCGTCGTGAAAGTGACAGTCGTCGGAGCAGGCGTGGTGGGCACCATGCACGCCTGGCATGCGGTGCAGCGTGGCCACCAGGTCGTCCAGATCGAGCGCGAGGCCGAGGCGCGCGGCGCCTCGCTGCGCAACTTCGGGCAGATCTGGGTCAGTGGCCGCGCCGCTGGAGAAGAGCTGCAGACCGCGCTGCGGGCGCGGGAGCTGTGGGAGGGCATCGGCGCACGGGTACCGGCGCTCGGCTTCCGGGCGAACGGGTCCCTGACCCCCGTCCGCGGCCCCCTGGAGCTCGCCGTCGCCGAGGCCGCCGTGGCCCGCGCCGACGCCGCCGCCCGCGGCTACAAACTCCTCACCCCGAGCGAGGCCCGCGCCCTCAACCCGGCCCTGCGCGGCGACTTCACCGCCGCCCTGTACTGCGAGCGGGACGCCGCCGTCGAGCCGCGCACCGCCCAACTCGCCCTCCGCGCCGAGCTGTTGAAGGCATCGAACTACACCTTCCTGCCGGGCCGGGAGGTCCGCGAGGTGACCGGCGCCGGGACCGTCCGGGACGACCACGGCGACGTGCACCGCGCCGACGCGGTCGTCCTGTGCACCGGCGCCTGGCTCGGCGGACTGGTCCGCGAACTCGCGGGACCGGAGCTGCCCGTGCGCCGGGTACGGCTGCAGATGATGCAGACCGACCCGCTGGGCGAACCGCTGCCGACGTCCGTCGCCGACGCCGACAGCTTCCGCTACTACCCGGCCTACGCCTCCCCGGCCCTCGACCGGCTCAACACCGAACAGCCGCAGCCGGAGACCGCCGCCACGCACCGGATGCAGCTGCTCATGGTGCAGCGCGCCGACGGCGGACTGACCATCGGCGACACCCACGAGTACGAGCACCCCTTCGCCTTCGACACCGTCGAGGAGCCGTACGAGCACCTCACCGGCGTGGTCGAGTCCCTCCTCGGCCGGCCGCTGCCGCGCGTCCGGCGCCGCTGGGCCGGCGTGTACGCGCAGTGCACCGAGCCCGGCCGGGTGGTGCACCGCCGGCAGGTGCGCGAAGGGGTGTGGCTGGTCACCGGGCCCGGCGGGCGCGGCATGACCTGCGCCCCCGCGATAGCCGAGACCACCGCGAACGAACTGGGCTGGTGACCACCCCCATGACCCCCGTAACCTCCGACATCCGGCTCGTCGTCCTCGACATGGCAGGCACGACCGTCGCCGACGGCGGACTGGTCGAGCGCGCCTTCGCGGCGGCCGCCACCGAACTCGGCGTCGAGCCCGGCTCGGCCGAGCACGCCGAGCACCTCGCCTACGTCCGCGCCACCATGGGCGAGTCCAAGATCTCCGTCTTCCGGCACCTGTTCGGCGCCGAGGACCGCGCCCGGCGCGCCAACACCGCCTTCGAGAAGGCGTACGGCGACCTGGTCGACGGCGGCCTGATCGCCCCGGTGCCGGGGGCCGAGGAGGCCATCCGGGAGCTGGCCGGCAGCGGCCGTACCGTCGTGCTGACCACCGGCTTCGCCCGCGTCACCCAGGACGCGATCCTCGACGCCCTCGGCTGGCGGGACCTCGTGCCGCTCACCCTGTGCCCGGCCGACGCCGGCGGGCGCGGGCGGCCGTACCCGGACATGGTCCTGGAGGCCTTCGTCCGCACCAAGGCCGCCGAGGACGTGACGCAGGTCGCCGTCGTCGGGGACACCTCCTACGACGTGCTCAGCGGGGTGCGGGCCGGGGCCGGGCTGGTCGCCGGGGTGCGCACCGGGGCCCACTCGGACGCGGAGTTCCGGGCCGCCGGGGCCACGCACGTCCTCGACTCCGTCGCCGGCCTCCCGGCGCTGCTGCGGGGAGACCGGTGAGATGGGCATCCGCTTCGACTCCGTCACCGTCGCCTACGACGGCAACGTCGTCCTCGACTCTCTCGACCTGACCGTCGAGCCCGGCGAGGTCATGGCGCTGCTCGGGCCGTCCGGCTCCGGCAAGACCACCGCGCTGCGGGCGGTCGCCGGGTTCGTACGGCCCGTGTCCGGGCGGGTGCTCCTCGGCGGCAGGGACGTGACGGACCTGCCGCCGTACCGGCGGGGCATCGGGATGGTCGTCCAGAGCTACGCGCTGTTCCCGCACATGCGGGTGGACGAGAACGTGGCCTTCGGGCTCAAGGCCCGCAGGGCGGACAAGGCGGAGACACGGCAGCGGGTCGCCGAGGCGCTGGAGCTGACCGGCATGGCCGCCTACGCCCGCCGGCATCCGCGCGAGCTGTCCGGCGGGCAGCAGCAGCGGGTCGCCATCGCCCGCGCGCTCGCCATCCGGCCGGACGTGCTCCTCCTGGACGAGCCGCTGTCCGCGCTGGACGCCCGGCTGCGGTCCGGGATGCTGGCCGAACTCGCCCGGCTGCACCGGGAGTTGCCGGAGATGTCGATGCTGTACGTCACCCACGACCAGGTCGAGGCGCTGACGCTGGCCGACCGGATCGCGGTGATGGACGCGGCGCGGCTTCAGCAGTGCGGTACGCCGCGCGAGCTGTACCGGGCGCCGAAGAGCGAGTTCACGGCTTCCTTCGTGGGCGGCGCGAATCTGCTGCCGGTGACCGTGGGTTCCGGGGGCGTCGGCTTCGCGGGGACCGAGCTGAAGGTCGACGCGGGGGAGGTGGTCGCGGGGACGCGGGCCACGTTGTGCGTACGGCCGCATGTCATCGCACTGGGGCAGGGCCCCAACCAACTCGACGGTGTCGTACGGGAGATCCAGTGGCGGGGAGCCACACATCGGCTGTACGTCGAGGTCGACGGGCATTCCGTCATGGCGGACGTGCGCGAGCTGAAGGAGCCGCCGGCGCTCGGGGACCCGGTGAGCCTGCACTTCGCCGCCGAGGACGCGGTGCTGCTGCCCGCAGGGGTCGGCCATGAGTAGGCGGCTGCTGTGGGCCCTTCCTCCCCTGGCCCTCCTCGCCCTCTTCTTCCTCTACCCCCTCGCCCTCGTCGTCCAGCAGTCCTTCCAGCCGGACGGCGGAGGCACCTCCCTGCAGCCGTACGCGGACGTCTTCGCCTCCGAAGCCTTCCGGAACGCGCTGTGGACCACCGTCTGGCTGGCGCTGGCCTCCACCGCCGGATGCCTGGTCCTGGGCTTCCTGCTGTCGCTGGTCATCGCGTTCGTACCGTTCCCCGGGGCGAAGGCGGTGGCGCGGTTCATCGACGTCTACCTGTCCTTCCCGTCCTTCCTCATCACGCTGGCGCTGCTGTTCATCTACGGCACCACGGGCATCATCGGTTCCTTCCAGTTCCTCACCACCCCCTGGGGGGTGCTGCTGGCGGAGGTCACCTACTTCACGCCGTTCGTGATGCGGCCGCTGCTCGCCGCGTTCTCGCAGCTGGACACCGCCCAGCTGGAGGCGGCCGGTTCGCTGGGTGCGCGGGCACCCCGCATCGTCCGCCGGATCATCCTGCCGGAGTCGCTGCCCGCGCTCGCGGCCGGCGGGAGCCTGGTCCTGGTGCTGTGTCTCAACGAGTTCGGGATCGTGCTGTTCACCGGCGCGAAGGGGGTCACCACCCTGCCGATGCTCGTCTACAGCAAGGCGATCCTGGAGTCCGACTACCCGGGCGCGTGCGTGGTCGCCGTCGTCAACGTCCTGATCTCCGTGGGCCTCTACGGCCTCTACCGGGTGGTGAGCCGTCGTGCTGGTGCATAGCCGTGGGGCCAGGTGGGCGGTGTGGACGCTGTTCCTCGTCCTGTTCGTGCCGGTGTTCGCGCTTCCCCTGCTCGTCGTCCTCGGCGCCTCCTTCGCCACCCACTGGTCCGGCGTCCTGCCCTCCGGGCTGAACACCGCCAACTACCGTGCGGCGACCCGGGGTGAGGCCTTGCAGGCCCTCACCACCAGCCTGCTCACCGCCACCGCGGCCAGCCTGCTCGCGCTGACCGCCGGCACCTGGGCCGCGCTGGCCTCCGCCGCCCTGAAGAAGCGGTACCGGCGGCTCATGGACGCCCTGTTCGTGCTGCCGGTCGCCGTGCCGTCGGTCGTGGTCGGACTGGCGGTCCTGGTGGCCTTCTCCAAGCCGCCGATGCTGCTCAACGGCACCCGGTGGATCGTGATCCTCGCCCACACCGTGCTGGTCACCGCCTTCGCCCACCAGTCCGTGTCGGCGGCGATCACGCGCCTCGACCCGGCCTACGAACAGGCCGCCGCCTCCCTCGGCGCCCGGCCCGCCCGCGTCCTGCTCCGGGTGCGGCTGCCGTTGCTGCTGCCCTCGCTCACCGCGGCGGCCGGCCTCTGCTTCGCCCTGTCCATGGGCGAGCTGAGCGCCACGATGATGCTCTATCCGCCCGACTGGACCCCGCTGCCCGTCCTGATCTACGCGGCCACCGACCGCGGTGCCCTGTTCACCGGCTCCGCCGTCGCCGTGGTGCTGATGGCCGCGACCCTGCTCGTCCTGTTCGCCGTCTCCCGGATCCGCACCCGGGCCTCGTACCGCTGAATCCCCCTCGGTAATTCCCTTCACCACGCCAGGAGTTGGCCTCGCCATGCCCAGAAACCGCCTCACGCTCGCCGTAACCCTCGCCCTGCTCGCCACCCCCCTGCTGTCCGCCTGCGGCGGCTCCTCGGCCGCCTCCGACGCCAAGGTCGTCACCGTCTACAGTGCCGACGGCCTCAAGGGCGAGAACGGCGACGGCTGGTACGACAAGGTCTTCGCCGACTTCACCAAGCAGACCGGCATCAAGGTCAAGTACGTCGAGGGCGGCTCGGGCGAGATGGTGCAGCGCGCCGTCCGCGAGAAGTCCAACCCGCAGGCCGACGTGCTGGTCACCCTGCCGCCGTTCATCCAGCAGGCCGACAGCAAGGGCCTGCTCCAGAAGTACGAGCCCAAGGACGCGGACCAGGTCAGCGGCGCCGACAAGGCCCCGGACGGCACCTGGACCTCGGTCGTCGACAACTACTTCGGGTTCGTCTACAACAAGAAGGAGCTGAAGCAGGCCCCGAAGACCTGGGACGAGCTGCTCGACGGCAAGTACAAGAACAAGCTCCAGTACTCCACCCCCGGCGTCGCCGGTGACGGCACCGCCGTCCTCATCAAGGCCATCCACGACTTCGGCGGCAAGGAGCAGGCCCTCGCCTATCTGAAGAAGCTCCAGGCCAACAACGTCGGCCCGTCCGCCTCCACCGGCAAGCTCGCCCCCAAGGTGGACAAGGGCGAGCTGCTCGTCGCCAACGGCGACGTGCAGATGAACTACGCCCAGTCCAAGACCATGCCCGACCTCGGCATCTGGTTCCCGGCCGGCAAGGACGGCAAGCCCACCACCTTCGCCCTGCCGTACGCGGCCGGCCTGGTCACCAAGGCCCCGCACAGCGAGAACGGCCAGAAGCTGCTCGACTTCATGCTCGCCCAGAAGCAGCAGCAGGAGGTCAGCGGGATCGGCGGCGGGTTCGCCGCCCGCCAGGACGTCAAGGCCACCGACGCCAACGCCATCGCCCTCACCAGGCTGATGGACGGCGTGGAGTTCTTCGAGCCGGACTGGAACGACATCGACAAGAACCTCACGTCGTACGTCGAGGACTGGAAGTCGGCGACGGGGAGCTGATCCGTTCGACCGGCGAACGCCGGGGTCAGGATCAGGCCACCCTGATTAGGCTGGGGGCGTCGGTACGCCGTGGTTCCGGCGCCCCCAGCCTTTCCGACCGTACGCACGCCAGGAGACGCACAACATGGCAGACCGCAAGCCGATCGAGTCGTGGCTCACCGACATGGACGGTGTCCTGATCCACGAGGGTGTTCCGATCCCCGGCGCCGACGCCTTCCTGAAGAAGCTGCGCGAGTCCGGACGGCCCTTCCTGGTGCTCACCAACAATTCCATCTACACCGCCCGCGACCTGCACGCCCGGCTGCGCCGGATGGGCCTGGACGTGCCGGAGGAGAACATCTGGACCTCGGCCCTGGCCACCGCCCAGTTCCTCGACGACCAGCGGCCCGGCGGCAGCGCCTATGTCATCGGCGAGGCCGGTCTGACCACCGCGCTGCACGACATCGGCTACATCCTCACCGACCACGAGCCCGACTTCGTGATCCTCGGCGAGACCCGCACCTACTCCTTCGAGGCGCTGACCAAGGCGGTGCGGCTGATCAACGACGGCGCCCGGTTCATCGCCACCAACCCGGACAACGTCGGCCCCTCCACCGAGGGCGACCTGCCCGCCACCGGCTCGGTCGCCGCCCTGATCACCGCCGCGACCGGCAAGAAGCCCTACTTCGTGGGCAAGCCCAACCCGCTGATGATGCGGGCCGGGCTCAATGCCATCGGGGCCCACTCCGAGAACTCCGCGATGATCGGCGACCGGATGGACACCGACGTCCTCGCGGGCCTGGAGGCCGGCATGCGCACCTTCCTGGTGCTGTCCGGCGTCACCCAGCCCGACGACGTCGACGGCTACCCCTTCCGCCCCTCGCAGGTCGTCGACTCCATCGCTGACCTGGTCGACCTCGTCTGACCCGTCCCGTCCTGCCCTGACCGGACCCCGATCGGCCCCGATCGGTTCTGACCTGGGCCTTTCAAACCCCGGTCCACCCGTTCGGAGCAATCGGGCGCCTCCCGAGGATGCGGAGGCGCCCGGGGCGGGGGAGCCTCCTGATATCTGGAGGTTCACGATGGGCTCACTACGCCTCACTGTCTGTACAGGAATCCTGGCCGTCGCCGCGTTCGCCCCGGCGGCCCACGCGGCCGACTCGGGCTCGGTCTCCGTGACGCCCGCCGCCCCCGCCCCCGGCACCGACGTGTCCGTGCGGGTCCACGGCTGCTCCGGGCCGCAGGGCACCGCCGCCTCGGCCGCGTTCGTCGCCGACGCCCGGCTGACCGGCGCACAGGGCACCCTGGCCGGCGAGACCCGCGTCCGCTCCTCCCTCAAGCCGGGCGCCTACGACGTCAGGATCACCTGCGCCGACTACGTCATCACCGGGAGGATCACGGTGGTCGACAGGGGGACGGCACCGGGCCGGGCACCCGGGCAGTACCAGGATCCCGCCGGCCGGCCCCCCACCTCCGCCTCGCCCGTCGCCCCCGTCCCCGCGGGCGGTGGCGGCACCGCCCACTTCGCCACGGTGGCCACCACCGAGTCCGGCCCCGACACCGTCCAGACCGTGACCGGCCTGGCCCTCGCCGCGACCGCGGCGGTCGCCGTCGGGCTCCGCGCCCGCCGCAACCGCGGCACCCGCTGAGCACGGGCCATGTCCCACGACCGTGCGCGCACCACCGGCACCGAGCGGCTCGTCACAGCCCTGACCTGGACCCTGCTGCTGTTCGGGCTGTGGCTGTGGGGCCGCGGGCTGACCGGCGTACCGCACACCACGGGCGGCTCCGCCACGGGGAACCTGTTCGCACCCGCCGAGGCCCCCCGGCTGCCCCGCCCGGCCAGGCCGCTCGGGGACGCCGTACCCCAGCGCGTCGACATCCCCCAGCTGGGCGTGCAGGCACCGGTGGTCAGCCGGGGCCTGGACGCCGAGGGCGCCGTCGACCCGCCCCCCTTCGACCAGCCGGGCGTGGTCGGCTGGTACGGCGCCGGCACCGCACCCGGCGCCAAGGGCGCGGCGCTCCTGGTCGGGCACGTCGACACCGAGACTCGGCCCGCGGTGTTCTACAAGCTCAGCACCCTCGAGCCCGGCGAGACGGTCCGGGTGGTCCGCTCGGACGGCAAGGTCGCCCGGTTCACCATCGACGACGTCCGTGTCCTGCCCCGCGCCCGCTTCGACGCCCACCAGGCCTACGGCCCCCACCGGCCCGGCCGCGCCGAGCTGCGCCTGATCACCTGCGGCGGCTCCTTCGACCGCGCCGCCCGCAGCTACACGGCCAACGTCGTGGTCTCCGCATACCTCACCGGAACCGCGGGCTGACCCCCGCACACCTCGCCCCCCACGCCCCGCCGGGCGACCTCGCGACCTCGTGACGGACCGGGTGGATATGCCAGGATTGGCCCTGGACCGGTGCGCCCAGGGGGGACCAGGGGGGATTCGCATGGACGACAGCAGGGGGGCCCGCCTTTCCGGGCGGGCGTCGGCGTCGGTGGTGGTGCTGGGGGCGGCACTGCTGCTCGCCGGATGCTCCTCCGGCGGCGGGGCCGAGAGCGGCGACCCGGGAGCCCGGATCACCCAACAGCCCAAGGCCGCCGACCCGTTCTGGGTGAACCCGGACGGCACCGCCGCCCGCCAGGTCGGCGCCTACGAGAAGTCCGGCAGGAAGACCGAGGCCGCGCAGATCCGCAGGATCGCCGAGCAGCCGGTGGGGGAGTGGATCGGCCCGGAGAACCCGGAGAAGGAGGCGCGCGGCTTCACCGAGGCCGCCGAGAAGTCCGACCGTACGGCCCTGCTCGTCCTCTACAACATCCCGCACCGCGACTGCGGCCAGTACTCCCAGGGCGGCGCCGCCGACGGCAACGCCTACCGCGCCTGGATCGACGGCGTGGCCCGGGGCATCGAGGACCGCCCCGCCATCGTCGTCCTGGAACCGGACGCCGTACTCCACCTCGTGGACGGCTGCACCCCGGACCGGTTCCACGAGGAGCGCTACGACCTCCTCAAGGGCGCGATCGCCAAGCTCAAGTCCCTGCCGAACACCAAGGTCTACCTGGACGCGGGCAACGCCGGCTGGGGCCACCCCGACCAGATCTTCCAGAGCCTGCAGCAGGCCGGCATCGACCAGGCCGACGGCTTCTCCGTCAACGTCTCCAACTTCTACTCCACCCAGGACTCCCTCGCCTACGGCAAGCAGCTCTCGGCGAAGGTGGGCGGCAAACACTTCGTCATCGACACCAGCCGCAACGGCAACGGCCCCTACACCGGCGGCGACCCGGCCCAGCGCTGGTGCAACCCGCCGGGCCGGGCGCTCGGAGAAACCCCGACGACAAAGACGGCGGACGCCCTGGTGGACGCCTACCTGTGGGTCAAGCGGCCGGGAGAGTCCGACGGCACGTGCAAGGGAGGCCCGAAGGCGGGGGACTGGTGGGCAAGTTATGCACTTGCCCTTGCCGCCAACACCAAGTGACTACGGAACCCTGACCCACTGAGCCCTGCTCGGTGTCCCCTGATCGTCGTCGACGAACAACATGTACCAGCCGGAGGTCACCAGGTTCCGGTTCTTCGGGACCGTCACCGTGATCTTGTTCCCGGCCGCCTTGAAGTCCAGTGCTATGGACCGCTGGTCGACGTCCGTCACATGCGTGGACGCACTCGGCCGGATCAACCGCACCTTCTTGACACCGGCCGCGTGATCCGAGGTGAACGTCCCCGAAGCGCCGCGGGCGATCGTCTGCGGCCCTCCACCGAGTGTCGGCCGCGAGTCCCGGTACAGATACGGCGGTGTGTAGATCTCGATCCGCTGCTCGAACTTCCCCGGCTTGGTGTTCGCCTTGTCGCCGTACAGCGAGTCGGACCCGAAGAACATCACCCGCCCGTCCGGCAACAGGATGGAGCCGGAGTGGTAGTTCCGGCCCACCAGCGGATCCGCGACCCGGGTGAAGCTGTTGCTGTCGGGGTGGTACAGCCGCGCCTGCAGGATGTCGGAGTCGCCGCGCCCCCGGTAGTCCTCCGAGCCGCCGGAGACCAGCACCGTGTCGTCGGGCAGGATCGAGGACTGCGGATACCGCGTGCCCTTCTCCAGCGATGGCCCGTCCACGAAGTGCGGGTTCTGCGCCTTCAGGTCGATCAGCCGGGTCTTCTTGCTGGACAGCTTCGACTCACCGACGCCGCCGCCCCCGATCACCATGAACCTCTCGTTCTGCGCCGGAGGCAGCAGCACGGTCCCGGACGTCTCCATCGCGTTCGGGTCGCTCAGCCCGGGCAGCCTGGTGAACCTGTTGGTGTCGACGTCCCAGATGCCGGGCTCACGGCCCACGTTGTCCGGTCCGTACCCCGCGTTCGAACCCGAGTAGAAGATCTTCCCGTTCTGCATCAGGAAGAGCGCCGGATATGTGGGGAACTGCCGGACCGTCTTCGTGTACGTCCACTTCTTCGTCCTCGGGTCGAAGACCTCGTTCTTGCCCGGTACCAGCTGACCGATGTCGTCGAGGCCGGAGACACTGAGGATCCTGCCGTCCGACAGGGTGGTGAGCGTCGGGTACCAGCGGGCCTCGTTCATCGGGTCGACCTTGATGTACCGCTCGGCGACCGGATCGAACTCGTAGGCGTCCTTGATCCCCTCGAAGTCCTTCTTGTCGAGGGCGAGCTTCTGCGCGATGCCGTAGGTGTTGCGCGCGTCGGCGCCGGTCAGGCCCTGGATGCGGTAGTTGTCCTGGGTGCCGGTCTCGTACTGGGTGCCCTCCTGCGGCGCCTCGACGTAGACACGGCCGTAACCGGGGTTGTTCCGCAGCCACTTGCCGGTGCTGTCGAAGACCTTCGTGGCGCGCGGGACCAGTACCGAGTCCTGGGAGACGAACGTCCTGCCGTTCTGTTTGCCGGTGAACCTGGTGCCCGCGGGCAGCGTCATCGGCTTGTCCGGGTTCTCGTTGTAGAGGATCATGACGCCGCCGGCCTTCTTGACGTCACCCTTGAGCTTCTCGTACCGCTTGGTGCCGCCCGCGATCAGCAGGTTGCCGTCGGGCAGCTGGGTGTGGCCGGTGCAGAACAGGTCGTTGGGTGTGGGGACCTTCTTGATCGTGCCCTTGACCGGGTCCCAGATGCGGGTGTCGAACTTCTTCCTGTTGAAGTTGTCCTGGTTGTTGCCCGAGCCGGCGACCAGCAGCACCTTGCCGGTGTGCAGCAGCGCCGCGTGGATGGTGTCCTGGCGGTACTCCGGTGGGAACTCGATGATGTCCCAGTGGCCGTTCTCGGCCTTGTACTCAGGTCTGTTGATCTTGTACTGGTGGTACTGCGCGGTGCCGAAGCGGTAGAGCCACGGCCCGTTCATCCCGGCCAGCGCGAGTACCACCGCCGTACCGATCGCGAGCCTGCGGGCGCGACGGCGGCCGGCCTGGTCCTTCATTCCTTGCTTCCCCCAAGTCCGCCAAGGGCGATCTGCATGGTCTGCTCGTTCTCCCCGCTCCGGTCCGCCTCCCGGCCCCCGTGCTGCTCGCCGGCCGCCCAGGTGGGCCGCTTGAGCGGCAGATGGGCCGCGTACGGCGCGGGCACCGCGTCCTGCGGTTCGGCGACCGCCGTGGCCGTCGCCGGCTTCGGCCTCTTCCGCTCCTGCCGCAGCGTGTACCGCCAGGCGAAGATCGGCGAGGCGGTGATCAGCAGGGCGAGACACGCCCAGGTGATCATCGCGGGGTGGGAGTGCCCGAACACGAAGCCGGCGGCGAGCGAGCCGGCGAAGACCAGGATGAAGAACCAGTGGACCCGGAACGTCCCGAACAGCGTGTCGGGGCTCGCCGATTCACCCTTGGGCGTGACCACGAACCTGCTCTTGCGGCGCAGTACGGCGTCCATGAGGGAGCGCGCGTAGATCGGCGCGGACAGGGCGGACATCACCATGCCCGCGACACCGCCGGAGCCCTCCGGCTCGTGCGGGGAGACGTTGTGCCGCCGGTTCCAGACGTACAGGCCGATCTGGAGCGCGGAGGCGTTGCCGTACAGCATCAGCCACACGGTCGGGTCGATGTTCACGCCCGAGGCGCCCAGGCCCAGGAACAGGGCACAACTCAGCGCCGCGAGGATCCAGTTGAGGGCGGACATCGGATAGAAGATGATCATCATCGTGTAGTTGAAGAGCTTGCCCGGCCCCAGCGTGAACAGGCCCTTCCAGTACTGCTTGAGGATCGTCTCGTACGTGCCCCGGGACCAGCGCAGCTGCTGGGTGAAGAAGTCCGTCCAGGCGTTCGGGCCCTCGCCGACCGCGAGCACGTCCGGGGTGTAGACCGACTTCCACTTGCGGCCCGTCGCCGGGTTCTTGGCGCGGTGCATCTCGAAGCCCGTCGCCATGTCCTCGGTGATGGAGTCGTACAGGCCGCCGATCTGCCTGAGGGCGCTGATGCGTACGGCGTTGGAGGTGCCGACGAACATCGGGGCGCCGTAGCGGTTGCCGGCGCGCTGGATCAGGGCGTGGAAGAGGAACTGCTGGGACTCGGCGGCCTTGGTGACGAACGTGTCGTAGTTGCCGTACACCTGCGGGCCGATGACGAAGCCGACGTCCGGGTCGCGGAAGTAACCGAGCATCCGCTCCAGGTAGTTGGGCAGCGGCACATGGTCGGTGTCGACGGAGGCGAAGAAGTCGTAGTCGCCGCCGTGCGCCTCCAGCCAGGCGTTGTAGTTGCCGTGCTTGGTCCTGGCGCGGTGCGGCCCCTTGGGCTGGTTCCACTTCTCCACCCCCTTGCGGGTGAAGTGGTGCACGCCGAGCCGGGCGCAGACCTCCCTGACGGCCGGGTCGTCGCCCTCGTCCAGCAGCCACACGTGCAGCAGGCCCCGGTGGCGCAGCTTCACCGCCGCCTCCAGGGTCCTCGTCACCATCTCCAGCGGCTCCTTGCCGGGCACATAGGTGGTGAGGAAGGCGACTCTGGTTCCGGTCTCGGGGACCACCGGGACCGGGTCGCGGGCGACCAGGGTGGCGTGGGCGTTGGACAGCACGTTCATGCAGCGGAAGAACTCGATCAGGCCGATCGAGACGAGCATGACGACGTCGAGCGCCGGCAGGAAGTCGTAGGCGGGATAGTCGCGTTCGGTCCAGTGCTCGGGCTGCAGCAGCCAGAACAGCAGGACCAGGGAGAGGAGCGGGGCCGCGCCCAGCATGAGCGCGGCGCGGATGCGGTGCGGCTCCTGTGAGAGCAGCGACCGGTACTGCACCCTGTACGGCTTCGCCGGGTCGGGCTGGGTGAGGGGGCCCGCGAGCCGGCTGTAGTGCTCGTAGTCGTATCTCGGCAGGCTCTTCTTGATCCGGCGTAACTGGCCCGTCCGGTGCCCGATCACCCTGAGCTGTGTGGTCTGTGACGGGTCGTCGTGAGCGTGGCTGTGTCCGGCGCCCGTCGGCGTCGACGTCATGAGTCATTCCCCCCACACGCAGGTCACCGCGTGTTCTGTCGCTGTGGTGGCTCGCAGTCCCCACGTCTTCCCCACCTCATGGACACGGGACTGGCGACCTTCCGGTTGCATTGATGCCCCCCTCGGCATCGGTTCATGAGCGGGGCCCCCTCCCCGCCGTCCGGCAACCGTTTGCTTCCCCCCAACTCCCGCCAAACGGCGGCAGCTTGGACATCTCAGGGTTCTACGGCGCTCCACATGATCGCAAGACGCGAAACGCGGTGTTTACCGCTCAAACCCGTTCATTGTGGCGCGCGTGGGGCTCGGGGGACGGGGGCGCGCCGCTGGTCCCGGGTGACCCGGGTGACCCGGGTGGCCGGGGTGTGCCGGTGCTTCCGGGTGACCGGGGTGGCTGGGATGTGCCGGTGGTCCCGGGTGGCCGGGATGTGCCGGTGGTGGAGAGGCGGACGCGGATGTTGCCGAAGTGATCTCTTATGGCCTCCTCCGCCCGCAGTGAGTCGCCGGACCGCACCGCGTCCAGGATCTCCCGGTGCTGGCGGCAGGTGACCCTGGGGTCCTGCGGCACGTCCACCAGATCCTGCTGCACCCGGTGGAAGGCGTCCCAGAACGCCTCCAGCACCTCGCTCAGCAGCACGTTGTCCAGCCCCCGGTAGAGGGTGGCGTGAAAGGCCCGGTCGGTCTCGGCGAGGCCCGCCCCCTCGGCGGCCTCCTGCTCCATACGGTCCACGAGGCCGTCCAGTTCAACGAGGTCCGCCTCGGGCAGCCGCCCGGCCAGCCGCGAGACCAGCCCGGTCTCCACGGCCTCGCGCAGCTCCAGCAGCTGCAGCAGGGAGTCCTCGCCACGGTAGTGCCCGGCGACGGTGCGGAAGGCCAGCCCCTCGATCATGGGTGCGAACGACATCGAGCCGACGTACGTCCCGAACCCGTGCCGGATCTCCACGATGCCCATGGCCTGGAGCGCTTTCAGGGCCTCGCGGACGGAGTTCCGGCTCGCGCCGAGGTACTCCATCAGCTCGGGCTCGGTCGGCAGCGGGGCACCCGAGGGCAGCCGTCGGTCGACGATCAGCTTCTTGATCCGCTCCTGGAGGTCCCGGGCTGCCATGGCGAGAGGGTATCCGGCCAGTCGGGGGGAGGGCCCGGTTCCGGACAGGGGAGATTTCCGGACATGCGAAAAGCCCCCCGCTTTCGCGAGGGGCCTCCCGGTCGGTGCGCCGCCAGGGACTCGAACCCCGGACCCGCTGATTAAGAGTCAGCTGCTCTAACCAACTGAGCTAGCGGCGCCTGCTGACGGAGATAACTCTACCCGACCTCCAGGGGTGCCCATGACCACCCCCGGGTGATCGGCCGGGGGTCCGGAGGGGCGTGTACATCATTCGGGCCGTCAAAGTGGCGGTCCGGTGGACAGTTGGAAAACTGATCAACGTGCAATCTCGCGGACAACGCCCCTTCGAATGTGAGGTAGATCGCATGCCGGCTCCGGTGTTCGTGGACTTCGACCCCACCCGCGACTGCGACTGCCCCGGTTGCGTCCAGGAGCGACGGGCCGGCCCCGGCCCGTCGTCCGGCCGCCCCCGCGTCCGCCCGGCGG